>NZ_CAURKP010000115.1:0-17208 GCF_963525155.1 uncultured Rhodococcus sp. | reverse complement strand
CGGTGTGTCCGTCGACGATGCACCACCGCCGCCGCCCACTCCGGTCGCGGCTCCGGCGCCGATCACCCCGCCCTCGTCCGTCGCTCCTACACCGCCGGCGTACAACCAGCCGCCGCAGCAGCAGCCTTCGTACAACGCGCCGCCGGTTCCGCCGGCCCCGCCCGCGTACAACCAGCCGCCTGCCTACAACCAGGGACCGACGCCGCCGGCCTACCCGCCGGCGCAGCAGCCTGCGTACAACCAGCAGCCGACGTACAACCAGCAGCCGACGTACAACCAGGCACCCCCGGCGCCTCCCGTGCAGAACCAGCCGCCGGCGCAGCAGCCCGAGGTGAGCCTGGTCAAGGGACGCCCCGTCAGCCTGACCAAGGGCCAGAAGGTCACACTCCGCAAGGAGGGCGGCGTCGCGCTCACCATGATCCAGATGGGTCTGGGTTGGGATCCGATCAAGAAGAGCGGCCTGTTCGGAAGCCGTACCGCCGACGTCGACCTCGACGCTTCGGCACTCCTGTACGCCGACGGCAACCTCGTCGACGTCTGCTACTACGGTCAGTTGACGTCCAAGGACGGCTCGGTCCGTCACATGGGTGACAACCTGACCGGCGACGGAGACGGCGACGACGAGGTCATGCTCGTCGATCTGCAGCGGGTCCCGGCTCACGTGACCACCGTGATCTTCACCGTGACCTCGTACCGCGGACACACGTTCGAGCAGGTCTCCAACGCTTTCTGCCGTCTCGTGGACAGCACCACCAACTCCGAGCTCGCTCGATACACGCTCCAGGGCGGCATGGCTTTCACCGGAATGGTGATGGCAAAGGTGTACCGCGTGAACGGTGAATGGAAGCTGCAGGCCATCGGTGAAGGTATCCAGGCCAAGCACGCAGGAGAAGCTGCGCCGCAGCTGGGCCGTTTCCTCACTGCTTGAGTCGAGACTGCATAGTCGAGATGAATCCGGTTCGGCGGTAGGTGATTTCGATCGCCGTCCGTCGAACCGGACATCGTTTCCCCCTCTGTGCGTTAACCTCATGCGGCATGTCGAGCCGTCAGTCGAGCGGCCGTGCGCGAGAGGACTTGGCACAGTAGATGATTATTCGAGGGAAACTTCTGGGTCGGGCGGCGGCTGTCGCAGGCGTTGTGCTGGCGCTCGTGAGCACCGGGATCGCGCAGGCTTCGGTGCCGCAGTCGGAAACGCTGTCAGGTGTATCCGGCACCGGGATCAAGTACGTCGCCCTCGGTGACTCCCGCGCCTCCGGCCCAAGGCTGGAACCGATGTACCCCGACGCCTGTTCGCGTTCGTACGAGAACTTCGCGGGCAAGATCTCTCGGGCACTCGAGGTCGCGGAGTTCGCCGACGTCTCTTGCAGCGCGGCACGCGCCGAGAACATCATCGACACTCCACAGCTGATTCCGAACTACTGGCCTGTCCAACTCGATGCCGTTCACCCGGACACCGACCTGATCACCATCTCGATCGGCGGCAACGACTCCAACAGCATCTTCCTCGGTCCCCTGTGCGTCGCTCCGGGGCCAGGAACCGATCGTGGATGCCGGTACGACCCGCTCGCGAATTCCGTCGCCCAATCCGGAATCGACCGGGCTGCCGGAGAATTGGATCGCATCCTGACCGCGGTCACGCAGCGCGCGCCTAACGCTCGCATCTACCTGATCGGTGAGGGCGGCATGATCTCCTCTCGCGGATGCTGGCCGAACATCCCGTTCTCCGACGCCGACGCAGCCTGGTTCATGGACTATTTCGCGCGCTACAACACGAAGTTCGACGAGGTCGCCCACGCCCACGGTGTGCGCACCGTCGACATTGCGGCGGCGAGCATCGCCGGCGGGCACGATGCGTGCGCGAGTGCAGATCAGCGTTGGTTCGAAGGCCTGTTCTCGGAGTCGACGGCGCAGCGCTTGCACTTCACGGACGCCGGGATGACCGCGGTGGCCGATCTAGTGGTGGCGGACCTGCAAGGCTGACCGAGAGAGCCCGGTCATGGCATAGTTCGCTGCTGTGGGTATGACTTTTGTTCCCGGACAGAACGCGCCGCTGCAGGCGCCCGTGGTGACGTTTCGAGCCGAGAGCCAGACGCCGTTCGACGTGTCGGCGCTGGTAGCGGACGCGAACCTGCGGGCATTGACGTCCGCGGACTTCGTTTTCTACAACCAACCGTCCACCGCTGGAGTGCAACTCGACGAGAGTGGCATCCGGGTGGAACTCGATCGACTTCACCCCGATGCGGCAGCGGTGTTGTGCATCGTGAGCGTGGATCCGGCAGCGACGGCCGCGGGAGCCTTTCGCACGGCCGGGCTCTCCGCCACCCTGAGCGATCAATCCGGTTCGGTCCTGGCCGAATTCGCGATCCCCACCGCAGGTACCGAGACAGCGGTCATCTGCTGGGAGCTGTACCGAAAGTCCGGTGCCTGGAAGATCCGGGCCGTCGGGCAGGGCTATGCGGGTGGTCTGGCGGAACTGATCTCGGTGCACGGCGTCGAGGTCGACGACGAGCCGGCACAACCAGCCCCGACGGCTGCGCCCGCGTGGGACTCCGCGGTGGAGCCGTTGGAGGTGGGCCGCGGCCTCGAGCGTGCGTGGATGATCTTCGAGGACGCCTCGCGTTCTGCCGCTTCCTTCGTCTCCAGCAGCGAGTACGCGCTTGCTCGGTTGGACGAGGATCTGACCGCTGCCGTCGCAGATCCGTCGTTGCGGAACTCGGCAGCGGGAGTGGCGGCGCGCGACGCCGCACAGAAGCGTCACGACGACCTTGTCTCACTCGCACGGGACAACCACGCCCGCGACAGCGCTCAGCTTGCGCACGAACTCGGCGTGATCGACGGCGTGCTCCCACGGTCGATGGCGTCGTGGAAGTCGGTGTCGTGGGCGGGTACAACCGATCCGGCCCAGATCACGGCCGTCAGCGACGGAATGCGTCTTGGCGAGCTGTCGGCTCCGGACCGCGGCACGCTCACCGTTCCCTACTGCGTCCCGCTCCCACTGCGTCGGCCCATCTGGGTGGACAGCACGTCGAGCAAAGCAGCGCTCGGTCTGATCAGTGCCGTCACCGTGCGCGTCATGGCCGCCGGTCCGATGCCGCTACTCGACGTCGTCGATCTGACCGGCTCGCTGACGCCACTGACCGACAGACTGGCACCGATGCTCGCGGGGCCGGTCATCACCGCTCACACCGAGATCTCGGCGCGCTTGCGGGCACTGGCCGAGGCCGTCGACATGGGCGAGCTCGCGCGAATGAGTGGTGTCGCAGATGGCCCGAGTTCCCTGCGCCTGTTGATCCTCAGCGATTTCCCGCACGGATACTCCGCCGAAGACGCACAGACCATCATGTTCCTCGCCGAACGCGGGCCGGGAATCGGTTTGTCCATACTGATTGTCGGAGAGGACGAGTCGAACTTCGCGGAAGAATCCGTCGCCGCACTGTCCGAGGGGTGCCAACATCTTTCGGCAGCAGGGCAGACGGAGGTTCACGATCCGTGGACCCGCACGCAATGGCACTTCACCCCGGACGTGCTCGACCCGATCTCCGAGTCGCGAATTCTGGCAGTGTTCGACCGCACCTAGTGGCCGATGGCGGATTGCCGAGCGCACAGGCAGAGTGGTGGTACGACCACGCGCGGTGTGTGGCGGCAATACTCGAGGAGACTCATGGCATTCTGGGATCAGTTGAAGGCTAAGGCTCAGGAGATGAACGGCCAGCTCAAGACAAAGACCAGCCAGTTCCAGAACAAGGAATTCAAGAACGCGAGCATGGCAATGTGCGCGTTGATCGCCGCCGCAGACGGTTCGATCGATCCGTCGGAGCGTCAGAAGACCGCCGCGCTGATCATGAGCAACGAGTCGCTCGCGGTCTTCCCGCCGGACGAGCTTCGTGAGCAGTTCGACTGGTACTGCAGCAAGCTGTCCTCGGACTACGAGTTCGGCAAGGTCGAGGCAACCGCGACCATCGCCAAGCTCAAGTCGAAGCAGGATCAGGCCCGCGCAGTCATCCAGATCGGCATCATCATCGGCGGCGCGGACGGCAACTTCGACGAGCACGAGCGCGGCGTCGTACGCGACATGTGTTTTGCAGTCGGAATTTCTCCGGCCGAGTTCGATCTCTGATCGATTCAGAGCATGAAAGCGGGTGCGGCGCGAAAGCGCTGCACCCGCTTTTCTTTTCAGTACTCGGGATAGCCGTCCTCGGGTCCCAGCATGCGCTCGATCCTCGTCCGCGTGATCTTGGCGAGCTCGTCGACGCAGACCTTGCGCTCGACGGACCGTTCGTTGGACATGCGCTGGCCGATGTTCTCGAGCAGGTCGTCGGCGTCATGGCCGTGCGAACACCACAGATACCGGAAGCCGAAGTTTCGCTCGTACTCCTCGCCGGCGCGATAGATGGTTGCCATGACGGCGTCGTCCGGAACCCAGATCGAGCATTGCTCGAGGTGGGACGGCACGCTGTTCCTACGGACGCCGACCGGTGGATGGCATTGCAGGGCGCGTTCGACGTCGACGTCCGAGAGGTTGAGAATCGCGTCCTCGGCGCGCGAGAGGATCTCCGCGTGATCGGCGAACGGACGTCCGTCGCTGACCCACCCGGCCCACGTCAGCGAGCAGCAGCACTCGAACAGTGCGTGAACTGCCTTCTGCCGCGGTAGTTCGTTGAAGCGCTCCAACCCGATCGATTGATGTAGCAGCATGTGACCTCCCGGCCCGTTGTGCCTTCAGGCGCGCTCGACATGCCGCGCGGTAACCAGATGCGCGGCCACTTCGATAATCCGCCGCTTCACCTGGGAAAGGAAGGTTTGCTCACCGAGTTTTCAGGTTCTTAACGCGGCGTAACGAGCTGACCCACACAACGCAGGAGCCCCACCGGCGACAAACGGCGAGGCTCCAGACCGGGAGTCTCTTGAAGGAAAAACCCGATCATGACTGACGCTATTCGCCGGCGGGCCTATATCCAGCCAAGGCGCTCGCGATCGCCATTGCCCTCGGCATCACCGCCTGGCGCATTCGTACATTCCTTCGGCCATCACCGGGACCGGTTCTACGAGCCGCACTCGAGGATGCGTGGAAGACGAGATTGCGGCCACCCACTGCTCCAGGGAACAAACGACGATCATCCACATTTCGCCACCATCGCTGCGGACGAGCAGCAATCGCGCAGATTGTTGCCGACTGCCGCATAGACGCCGTGCTCGACGACCCACGATTCGAGCAGCCCCTACTAGGCGTAGTGGTGCCTGTAGCGTCCATGCCATGGGCTCCCGAAATTCCCGGCGATGGGGATATGCGCTGACGGCATTGGCGGTCATCGCGGCCGGTATCTCGGTCTTCGGCCCACAGAGCTTTCCGGGGCGAGAGCCGACATTCACCGGGGCCACAGCCTGGAACATCGATCCCGACGGCACCATCACTGAGATTACGGATTCGGACCTCGTTGCCGAAACCACGTTCGAGGACCCGCCGCCGCTCCGGGCAAGCGCAGTCGTCCGTGAGTTCCACGCCGAGGAAGGCTGGGGTGTACTCGACGCAGCCGAAATTCCCGGCGGTTGTTGGGTGTTCTACTCCGAGATTGTGGCGACTGGGTACCGCGTCCTGACTCCAGGCCAGCTAGTGGACCTTGAATATGAGGACCTTGTTGCGCAGTACGGTTCCGACGCGCACCAGGATGGCTACCGTTATCGTGCTACGTCCGTCCATCCGTGAGCCGCGCTGGTCTGGTAACGCGGATTTGGACCGCTTTAGGTGTGCGAAGTGGAATACCGGGAGTGCACCGACGGCGGACTCAGACATCCAGCATTCAAAGGTTTGCGCTCGACAAGTCCGCTGACGAAGTCAACCCGCCGGGTCGTCACTGATTCAGTGCAACAGCACAATTGAGGAAGGTTCGTTGTGGACAATTGGTGGTTGTACTGGAGCCCGTTTCCTCAGCCTGTCCGTGAGTGGCTGTGGATGATCGTGCAACAGATTTGGTCTGGCTGAGACCGTAGACCGGCGAGACTGGTCAGGAAGTCGGCGGTATCTGGCTGACCAGTGATTCGTACGATCGCTCTATTGCTCTTAGGACTTCGGCCGGTTCGATGTATTGGTTCTTCTCACGCAGCGCGTATTCCAGTTCTTCGCCATCGCGAACGCTTTCAGGCACCAGCACGTGCCATTTGTACCCCCGGGGTTGCAACCGGACTCCGGCCTCCGCGAGGTAGGAGTTGACGTCGTCGTTGACCATCCGCAGGTCTTCTTCGGTGTATGGCTCGAACCAGACTTCCTCGGGTTCCCTGCTCGGGTCACCGCGAGTAACCCGTACGGGCGGGTGCGCGGATGCCGGATGCGGTGTCCTGTAGCACCTGCTTGGCCCCGCAACCCACGCGGTCAGCGCTCCGTGTCCATTCGAAATGACGCTGACGTAGCGACCCACAGGCAGGGCACTGGGCACCTGACCGTCGACCTCGGACAATGGATACTCGCTCCAGTACTGCGCCATGTCATCCATTATCGTGCGCGAGCTGTGATTTCGGCATTAAGGGAGCAGACGCAGCAAGGTGCAACGGATGCAATTGTTCTCTGCCAGAGTTGAATTCCCTAAGGAAACGCCGTTCACATTGCATGGTAGTTTTCGTCGATGGATTCCGTCTCCTTGGTCCGCGTGACCGAAGCACTGAACGCTGCATGGGGACCCGATACGTGCGCTCCAGAAGACATCGGGGATTGGTCGGAGGAGAATCCCGCGCGCGGGCAATGTGCGACTACTGCGGTGGTGGTGCACGACTATTTCGGTGGTGACCTGGTTCGCGGCGAGGTGCACGTTCGAGGTGAACGAGTGGACTTTCACTGGTGGAACCGGTTACCGGACGGGTCGGCGATTGATCTCACGCGTGAACAATTTTCGGTGCAGGAGAGCGTGATCGGTGGTGTCTATGTTCCGCGTCCGACGGGTTGGACGCGGCTCGATTATGAATACTCACTCCTCTCAGGCCGAGTCGCCGAACACTTGAAGCGCTCACCCACAACATTTTTGGCGTCACAGGGTTGAACCTCACTGCACCAGATCGTCCGCGCGATGTCCTTGTGGATCGGCGATGGCGGTGCGCTTGGTTGGTCATGCCTCTTCGTGCGCATTCGAGCCCGAAGACACCCATCAATCGTGCACCGTGCCGCATCAATGCCCTCACTACGCATTTCCAGCCACACCTTGTGTGCACCGTAGACCGAATAATTCTCGGTATGCACACGGCTGACCTCGGCTTGAAGTTCTTCGTCGCGCACAGTCCGCTGGCCCCTCGACTGCAGGAGCGGCACCCGAAGATGGTCGAACCGGTGTACCGGCACCCTCGGTTCGCGCAGAATGGTAGTCGGCGTACACGCGGATGAATCCGGGGAGCGGTGCAATGATCCGACGACGGCTCGGCCAAGTATTGATGGTGATCGCGCTCGCCTTCGCGGCCGTCTCGACCGCGCCCGTCCACGCGCAGGAACCGGCGCCAATCACGACGCCGGGCACAGTGACCGCGGCAACTTCCCTGCCGCACTCCTTCTGGATTCCCGGCGCCGCCAACGCATCAAAGCTCACGTACTGGTCCACGGGACCGCTGAACCGGCCCGCTTTGAGTACGGGCGCGCTCTTCCTGCCCCCCGGCGATCCACCCGAAGGCGGTTGGCCGGTCATCTCGTGGGCTCACGGCACTGTAGGTATTTCCGACCAGTGCGCTCCCACCGTGACCGGGACCGTCGGCAGTCCATACCTCACGAACTGGCTCTCGCAGGGCTACGCGATCGTCGCGACCGACTACGTGGGACTCGGCACGCCGGGAATCCACGCGTACCTGGACGGACCGTCGGCGGCGCACAGCGTGATCGACATGGTGCGTGCCGCGCGTGCGGTCGAACCGTCGCTCTCACCGCGGTGGTTGGCACTCGGACAGTCTCAGGGCGGGCAGGCCGCTATGGTCACGGCAGCGATCGCCACACGGTACGCACCCGAATTGGACTATCGGGGCGCGGTCGCGACCGGGGCGCCGTCCAATCTGGAGAACCTTGCACCACTCGTGGGGCCGGACTTTCCCCGCTTGCCACTGACCGGCAGTACCGTGTTCGTCTCGTACCTCTTGGCCGGACTCCGGGCGGCGCGACCCGATCTCGACATCGATCGCTACCTGACACCACGCGGCACGGATGCCCTGGCCCGAGCCGAAACCGACTGCTACCAGGACATGGCATCGGGCCTTGGCGACGTCACGATCGGCGATCTGGTGAACCGGCCCCTCGACGATCCCGCGGTGCTGGCTGCTGCTCGCGGCATGCTGGAGATCCCGACGACCGGGTACGACCGGCCAGTGTTCCTCGGACAGGGGCTGACGGACGAGATGGTGCCGGCACCGCTGGCTTTGAAACTCGCGGCCGAACTCGCCGCCAACCGCCAGCCAGTTACATTCCGCACATATCCGAACGGTCATATCGAGACGATGCGGGCAGCGCTCCCCGAAAGCCTCTCCTTCGTCCGGAATCTCTTCCAGCCGTAGGTGAATCATGCGTTTCGTGAGAGCCTGTCCGACCCACTTTTCATCTACTCAGCACCGTCAGGAGTGCGCGGCTGACCGAGGATCTGCCGAAGCCGAGCGTTGCAGCTATGGCGTCGAGGCTCTTGCCCCCGCCGCAGGTTGGACCGTCACCGAACATCGGGAGCGAGGCGCGTCAATAACCATAGACCTCAACATCGCATGTCCTGGGGGCCGCGGATCTAGACACGTACAGCGTCCAGGCGATCGACTTCGACGTTTCGGATCGCTTGGGGCCACAGTGCGATGCGACCAGGCGAACCGACTTTGACCGTTCTGCTGAAATATTCTTCCTGGCAACAAAATTCGACTGAACCTGGTCAGGAGATGACCTCGATCGCTAGTCCTCGTCCTCGTACTCCGGTTCGGGCTCATCCGCCCATGCCTGATATCCCGGACTCTTCAGATGCAGGTGGATCGCATTGACACCCAGGTGCAGTGTGATGACCGCTTTCGGCAGGTCCCACCGGAGAGCTGCCTTTGGTTCGGGTTCGGCGCTCGTGGCTGTTCCCAGGAGTGCGGTAAATGCCACATCGAGGTTCGTGAACCCTTCGTCCAGCAGCGGGCGCACCACTGTCATGGGCGTAGCGTCATCTGTCCGTGACGAAGATCGAGATCCAATTCATTCTGTGTTGCCGCCCGAACATTATCGATTCGGGCCGACCGACACGGAGTCCGGTCCGAATCGAGGCGCCGGTTTGATCCAATTCAACGACCTCCCATCCAGCCTGTGCGCAGAAGGGTTCCAGGTCATCGACGGCCCAGGTCCAGTCGAATTCTGCGGCGAGGCGGACGATCCGGGTGGCGCCCTCGATGTCGACGTGCATGCGTGGATGCTATCTGCGAGTGTCAATATGACCTGTACCTGGAACGGACGCTCCTAGGAATTACACGCTGTCAGAGAACTCGGCCGCCGCGGAGGTAGACCTGCGCTGAACGCCGAGGTCAGAGATCCCGCGCCGAGTGTCGCAGCGGCGAGAACGCCAGTGTGCCTGCTGCGATGGCGAACACGATGGTGACGCCGATCAGGGTGGGGCGTTCGCCGATCGCGCCGACCAACAGGCCTGCTGTCACGGCACCGAGGGCGGCCATGGTGCGGTTGACGGAACGCCGGGCGGCATTCACGCGCCCGAGAAGCTCATCCGGAGTGAGCGCTTGCCAATAGCCCATCTCGTTCGCGTTCTCCGCGCCTGCTGCCAAGCCCTGCAGGCCAAGAGCTGCGAAGAGAAGGAGATGGCCAACAAGTGTGTCGGTCGCGAAGGTAACGAGAAGCCAGGTGAGGGGATACAGCGAGCGGGCGAGGATGACCGTTCGTCCTGGTCCGATTCGCGTGCCGATCGCATGTGCACTGGACGCTCCGAGGAGGCTTGCGACACCGAACGTCGTCAGAAGCAGGCCGTATGTGTAGGCGCTGAACCCGAGTGAGCGGAGGGCGAAGAGAGACAGCACAGTCAACGCGGCTCCGTTGGCGAGGAACCACACGTGTGTCGATATTGCGAGCGGGTTGAGAGTGCGGTGGCGGTAGGTGAATCTCAGACCCTCACGCACTTCGTTCATCAGGTTGCGGGAGCGAGAAGCGGGTCGCGGCTCGTCTACGTCGAGACCGTAATTGAGTGCGGCATCAGCGAGATAGCTGATTGCGTCGACGGCAATCACTACGGGAGCGCCGAGCAGGCCTACGAGTGCGCCCCCGACCGTTGGCCCCAATGTCGTTGCTGCTGCGTCGGCTTGGTCGAGTCGAGCGTTTGCTTTCACCAGTTGGCTGCGTGGAACCAGCCGGGGTAACAAGGACTGCATCGCAGCGAAGCCGAACACCGAGAAGGAGCCGAACAACAGCAACGCGATGACCAGGACCCAGATGTGCAGAAGGCCGGCGAGCCACAGAAGCGGAACAGTGCCGAGTGCTACCGCTCGACCGACGCTGGCCCACACTAGGATTGGCTTGCGCCGCCACCGATCGACGTAAACCCCCGCGAACAACCCGAGCACCGCATAAGGAATCAACTGAGCCGCGTTCACCATACCGACTTCGAAGGGCGTCGCGTCTAGAAGCTGCACTACCAAAATGGGCATCGCCACCGCTGTCACCGACGAGCCGGCCGAACTGATCACCGCGGCCGTGAGGAAGCGGCGAAATGATGAACGATTGACGGCCGGAGAAACCTCACTCATCGCTTCTACTCACGATGCCGCCACATGTCCGACTCCGCAGGTCCGTCCCATGAAGGGGACTGTAGTCGAGCACGCCCGATATGGTGCTGAGCCCGGGACGGTTGTTTGGCATTGCGAAGTTGACAGAAGTACTCGACATGGCGACAGGGGAGCGACTCTGCCGATTCGAGGGAAGGCATCACCATGATCGAAACAGACTCTCCCACAAGCATTTTCGTGATATACCGCACTGAAGAACGCAACGGGTACGAGAATGAGTGCTTCACCCATTACGTCCAAGGCATGTTCCACCGCTGGATGTCAGGGCGCCACAGGATCTTCGGCCCTTTTCCTCGCACGCCAAGCCGTCGCCAGCGGCACCGTCGAATGCGCATTGGCTGTCGGCTTCGAGCAGATGAAACCCGGCGCACTCAAGCGGGTCTGGGACGACCGCCCAGCGCCGATGTTCCGTTTCGACGATCTGATGACCGAGATCCAAGGCGTCCACGACGCGCCGCGCACAGCCCAGATGTTCTATCGGAACCATGTCGACAATGCGGTGGCAAGACCGTCCTCGGTGCCTGGTGGGCAGATCTGGTCGGCTGCGGCAAGCACAGAAGCAGGTGCGTGACCCATGGCCACGCCGTGAGCGGCCCAGTCCAGCATTTCCAGGTCGTTGATGCCGTCACCGACGGCTAGGGTCCGTGTTGCGGCGACGCCCAGGTCGATGCGCAGCCTTTCCAGCATCGCAGCCTTGCTTACGCCGGCTGCGGTCAAGTCGGCCAGTGGTTCGTTTTCGTAGCACAGGCTTCGAATGCCGGGGAGATCGAGAGCAGACAAGACTTCGGTCAGCTCCTGCCCACTGCGTCCAGGCCAGTGGATCGCCAGTCGGGTGGTCGGCGTGGTCGCAAGTTCGTCGATATCGACCAGCTCGACCTCGCCATGGTGCATATCCGCGTCGTCGACACGGCCGGTTGCTCTGACCCCGATGCCCGGGTTCTCGGCTACGAAGATCGCGCCGGGTAGTTGTTCGCGTAGTGCCGCGATGGGAGTGCGTAAATCGAAGACCACTTGCTCCGCGATTTTCCCGGTTGCGGCATCGATCAGCACGGCCCCGTTGGAACAGATCGCGAACCCCGTCATGATGTCGAGCTCGAGTAGGAACGGTCGTGTGGCGGGGGCGAGTCTGCCGGTGCACAGCACGACGTGGGCTCCGGATCGAACAGCTGCCCGCACAGCCGATCTCACTGCGATGCTGATCGTTTCGTGCGCGAGCGGATTCGTGTCCTCCGCGACGTGCAGGGTGCCGTCAATGTCGAGGGCAATCATCATCGGGTGGCCGGATTCGAAAACCAAGGGTCATCCTTCGATAGTGTCAACTCGACAAAATTCATCGGTAGACCGTGTGTAGGTCGGTTCGGGTGCAACATACTCGAATCGGTATTCGTCGCCCAAACAGAAGCGGTGTCCGCCACGTTCTCGGCACCGTCCACACACTCGGCGGGCGCGGCATCGCATTCCGCTCCCTCACAGAAGGATTCGACACCACCGAGGACGGACGGTGGTTCCTGAGCTGCAGTCACCGGATCACGCGGAGGCCGCCCGAGGCCATGAAATTCCCGAATCAGAATTGTCAGACCTGTTTAATGAACTCCCCACAAGGTGAGACGGGTTTCTCGGACACGCTGTCGATTCGACAACTGTTGAAATCGATTTCGCTCCGGAACCGTTTTCTGTCGGCGGACGAGGGTTAGCTGGTGGTCTGCACTCATTTCTCAGTCACATACGGGAACATGTCTCATCCTCTGGTGCCTCAGAAACAGCCTTGGTCTCAACAGTTCACGGCCGATTCTGAGACTGACAGCGAAAGCCGAGACCGCAGTCGGCGAACCAAAGAGGGCTTTCCACTCCGGTTGAAGGGTCCCTGGCTGGTATGCCTCGTATGGCCCGCGAGATGGCCTGCAACAAGACGGTTTCCGGCGGATTGAGCCGCTACTGTGCAAAGAGTCGGAAACGGTCGTCGCGAATGGCCGCTGCCACTTGTTGGGCACTCTGTTCTTCCTCGTCGCCCGACGTGTCCAGTACATGATCATCGAGCTCGCCGAGGTCGGAGAACTGATCCCACATCGAGAGGATTGGCCCCTCGTCGATCAAGGCGCTTGGCGCGGTTCGGGCTTGGGCTCGCTTCAGCGTGATGTCGCGCTGCGGCCGGAGCACGATGTAGTGGACCGCCAAGTTCGGGTGCTGTGTCGCGTGTGTTCGGAAGTGGGGGAGCATCCACGGCCCGATGATTCCGTCGATCACCGTGGTGAAGTCGCCGCGAGCATAGGTATAGGCGGCGCCGGCGATCACATCCATGACAGTCTGGTTCTGCGCATCGGACGTGGGCTCGTACGGAGGTATCGCGCCCGAAACGATGCAGTGCCAGAAGTCGTCTGTGTGCAGATGAACGCCTTTGCTGTAACCGCGGGCAAGTTTCGCGGCGAGGGTCGACTTCCCTGCCCCTGGTGGGCCGGTCAGAATGATCACTTGTGCGCTCACGCACCACAACCTATCCCTATCTCGACGGCTGAAGCACCCGATTTTCCCGGCCTAGGTCCAGTATTCTCGCCGAACGTCGCGGCGATGTCGTGCGAAGCGTCGCCGCCGTCGTGCTCGCGGTTTGGCCGCGAACATTTCGGTCCCGAAATCGCACTCCGAGTTGGCCCGCTGGCAATTCGCCGCCCTGCACCCGGATCGTGCGTTCTCGTGCGGGTAGTGCAAGCAGGGCGGGGCGGAGGTTTCGTGGTTGTCGACGCCGTCGAAGTCTCCTATGGCATCTCAGATGGAGATACGTCCAACCCTGGGTCAGCTTCGCCGGAAAGTCGAGTATGGTCCGGTCATGGGCCGACTCACAGAACTACTCAAGTCCGTAAAATCACTCGGATCACGCAAAGACACCGCCGCCAAGCAGGAAAAACGCGCACTGGATCGGTGGGAAAACGAAGGCGGCCCTGTCGCAGAGGATCCACGACAACGCTGACCCCGGACGAGTGCCAGCGCGCCTGGACCGATCAACCCAGCCAGAATTGGCCGCAACTACCTGATCGGCGCCGGCAGTGCAGACCTCGACGCACACGGAAGTACAACAGACGTTTTCGATGGCTGAGTTCGGTCGCACTACGTCGGGGGCAGTGACGAATCCCCGTGGTGACCGGTGGCTATGACGACCACCTGAACAACAGCGTCTTCAGGCATCTCGGGGTAGTAGTTGACCCGGAGTTGTCTTGCGAAATTCGTCATGTCGGTGCCGGGTGGCTGGCGGGCTGCTAGCGGCGACAGATGAGCGATATCGTACGTTTCTACAGCGGTGACCTGTCCTGAAAGGGGGCGGGCGGTCGGGTGATTTATCGAAGATGAAAATTGCCGGCCCTTCGTGAATGTCTTCGCGCCAGCGGACGGTGGAAACTTTCGCGCCAGAAACCACTGCCGTGTAATGCTTCTGATGAAAGTGCACGGTTTGAGCAGGAGCGCAGGTCGTCATGTTCGCATTGTCCACTAAGCACGGCCAGCACCAAGGCGGTCCTACCCTCGATGGCGGCGGCCGAAAGCGTGGCCTTCGCGCGGGGTGACCGAATCCGACTTCATCACGGTTGCAGGGTTGATCCTGGCCGCGGTGACGATTGCCAGAGTCCGGCGCGGCCGGCGATCGAGTATCGAATCCTGAGCTGGTACCTCGTTCGTCAGATGTAGTACTGCAGATGGATGTGCAGTCGAGTACCTGCTGATTGACTCTCTCCCGGAAGGGAGTCGTCAATGAGCACGTCCGTCAACCGAAGCCGCTGGTCGATCGTTGCGTTGTCATGCGCCGGAGCGGCATTGGTGGCCGCGTTCGTTTTGGGCCCGGCCGCGTTGTTACGCGGACGCTATCCGCAGTTCCAAGATCAATCCGTCATGAGTGTGCTGCTCGGCCGCGGCTTGGTCGACTACTGGGGTAGCGGAGTCCGCACCTATCCTCCCGGCTTGGCGGAGATGGTGGACTACTGGTTCGAGTGGCACGCGATCAAGATCGTCATCTCGGTGCTGCTGACCGCGGTTCTGGGTCTGCTCGCGGCGACTCTGTGGCGGCGATCTCTGACGGCCGGCGTAGGTTGCGTGGTCGCGGCGGCCACTACGACTGTGCTGTCATTGTTTTCGGTGTTTGTGGCTGTGCTCAACATCCAGTCGACGGTCGCACCCGTAGTCGCGCTGCTTCCGATGCTCTCCGCTGACAACGCGGACGGGCAGACAGCGCAGTCTCTGATCGAGAACGGTGTGCAGAGCGGAGACTCCGGGCCGCCACTGCTCGAGTTGCTCACACAGGTTGAGCACTACAACTGGGCGGCGATTGTCGCTACCGCCGTGGTGATCGCTGTAGTCGCAACGGGAACCCGCATCGCCTTCCGACGCTACAGGTCGTCGGACACGATCAACGGTGCCCACTGTCGGATGTTCGTCGCCCTCGGATCGCTCGGTGCTGTGATGACCATTGCGATGGCGCTGCTGTTCGTTGCGGCCGTTGTTGCCGTCGTCGATCCAGGAGAAGCTCTGCTCGGCGTGGTCGGGCTGTGACTCTATTGCCGGACCAAGATGAAGGGCGACGGCGTATCCATGACCGAATCGCGGAAGTGCTGAACGTCGCTCGCAGTACGTTGTGCCGAAACCTGTAGTAGCAAAAGTGAATTCGCTATGTCATTGGAAATGTTGCGTCTTCGCCGGCACTGATGGCGCCGGTTCGGCCTCGATGGATGTGCTTCCTACAATTCGATGGGGCGATTCGGGTGTGGGCCTGTGGTTGGCGCGCTGATATCTGTGCGCCATTGCCTCGACCGCGGTGATTGGGTAACGCAGCTGTCTGTCGAAGTGGGAGAGGGGCAGCTGCGTCGCGGGTTGCAGATCGTCAAGCCGCGGCCCTCGACGGCTCGTTGCGGTAACGCGACAGCCGGCCGTCGGTTCCGGTAAGCCTCCAGGACCAGAGGGTGAGCCGGGTGCGCATTCCGTTGGCGTCGGCGAGGCTCCGGACGTCTGCGCAGGACTCTGCAAGGAGTCGCCGGAAATCGGGGTTGCGCATCGAATAGGTCTCGCGCAGAACATTGCGGGGGATACCCAGCAACGTCGCGTCCTGCCGGCTCGGGACGACGATGGACCAAAACCCTATGCGCATGACTACAGGCGTGGTGAGGCCGAGTGCGAGGCGGTTGAATCGGCTCATGCGCGGAGCGTGATGGCGCAACCATGCATGGGCGAACCCGATGTGACGTGCTTCCTCGGCGAGATGGATCTGCATGATGCGGTCGGTGAGCGGGTGAATGCCACCGCCGCGCATGATGCTCTTCTGGATGTGGTCGATCGGCTCCTCTCCAGCGAGGATGATCTGAAAGAAGAAACTGGGCCACAGCGATCCCAGCGAACCGACCAGGGGGAAGGCCTTGACAAGCCACGTTGGGGCACCGTGGACCTCCGGAGCCACCCGGTTGGTGAACTCCTGAAACATCTGGATGTGGTGCGTCTCTTCGGTGAGTTCGTGCATGAAGTAGCGGAATTCGGGGTTCTCGTTCGCCAGGCCCATCAAGAACTGGGTACCGCCGAGAAGGAGCAGTTGCTCGAACTGGGAGCCGGTCTTTGTTATAGATGCGAGCCGAATCCGGGCAACCCGCCGTTGTTCCTGGGGTGAGAGCGCGCGGTACCAGTCGGTGTGGGACAAGGGGTCGACCGCGGGGAGTGTCCATCTCGGGTCGTCCGCGGGGGCGGCGAACTCGGGCGAATTCCAGGCGATGTCTTTGAACGCCTCGAAGTGGAGCCCTGTCGAGGATGCCTCGGACAGTGTGCGCAGAGTGTCGTGGTAATCGCGATTTTCGTTGACGGTATTGCGCCCCGGAGTTAACCGGACAGATGGCGCGTTACGCCGCGTGCGACGAAGTGTTAGGAACTGCATTTCGGGCTCCTTTGTGGCATCTATCTCAGATGTGCCCACAGTAAACTAAGTGTGACTACGCGTCCACGGTAACTGTATGAGTCTGCACGTCCACGGGTAAGTCCGGAAGGGCGAAAGGGACGCTCAATATCGCACCATGCACGCAGCTCTCGGCATTTGATGGTGGTGTGGGTCCTGCTGTCGAGACGACGGCGCTGGACGTGGTCGACGTTAGGCCGTTGTGTGCATCTGCTGACCGGTGGGATAGGTGCAGGACGAGGTTCTCGCGATCTCGTCACGGTCGGTGTCCCGCTTGATCGGGTCGGAACTCACCTCGCCGAACTCGCGTCCCTGCACCGCGACGACATCCGAGGCGGCGCAGACAGTTGATCATGTGGATCGGCCCGCACGTCTTTCGTCATGCGACGGGGATCCGATGGCCCGTGGTTTGATGCTCGGATGGCGATCGGTAACAGTGGAAATATCTCACCGGTAACTTTCAAGTTGTGTCAGTTCTCTTTCTTAAGTGACTGTGTAACAACCAGTTTCGATGGAAGTCGCTATCTGAATTGAAA
>NZ_CAURKP010000114.1:0-17256 GCF_963525155.1 uncultured Rhodococcus sp. | reverse complement strand
CGGGCACACACGTGCAGCCGGGGAACGCGCAGCCCTTGTCTCGGGCGATCAACGCCACTCGCTGCTCCGCGGTGACCACCCGTTTCCCGGGTTTCGCATCCAACGGCGCGCCGTGATCGTCGAGCAGAACCGTGGACAGGAAACAATCACACCCGAGAAGCCTGGTCTGCGACACGGACAGCGGCCCCAGCCACGGCATGTGCCCGACATCAAGATCAGACACAGCCACTCCACCACCATCGGGCGAGGGTGCGGCGGCACAATCCCGATGCTCGGCCAGATCGCGAGCATTGATGTGCACGTTCACGTGCGGACGCTGACCACCGTCTGTGCCTGTTTTGGCGCAGTCGAGATAGCGGCGGATCAGTTCGGTGAACCCGTCGGCAGTTCGTTTCGCCGCCGAGCGAGAATCCGGGGTTCCATCGGGTGCCGGGGTGGGCATCGTCAGATTCGACAACGCCGACAACAACATTTCACCGGTCAGGGCGTCGAAATCCCCACGCACCACCACCCGGCCATTGAGCGTCGACGCGATCCGCAACTCATTGAGATCGACATCCTCGGCGGGCGGAATCTCATCCGATTCGAACAACCTCTCCAACGTCGCGATCACGTTCCGCACCTTCGTCGTCGTCGCTTCCACACCCGACGCAGCAGCCAACAACAAATCGATGCACTTCGATAGCGCCTCCTCCGGCATCCCCTTCGGCGGTGACTCACAGAACGCCACGATCAACACAGCATGCTCGAACGAGCAATCCCCGCAATCGAACCGAGCCGCCACCGCCGGAAACGGCCGCAAAGCCGCACCCAACGCGGCGATCTTCTTCCCGTCCCGAACCTGCAGCATCGTGTTGGCCGCCAACCACGACCCCACACCGCGGCTGGCAATCACCTGATCATCCGGGCGCAACGAGAGTTCGTCGACCACGGCCACACGCACGGCTTCGAGGCGCAGAATCTCCGCACTCGCTTCGACAGCAGCAGCGCGCAACTCGGCAGCAGTCAACTGCCACAACCGTCCGCGTAACCCCACCGCAGAACCCGACACCACATCCGACAACAAGACACTCATTGAATCCCCCGATCCCCTCCCCAAATCATATTCGAATATGTGTTCGAGTCAAGGGGTAATTCACCAACGAATCGGCCTGGCTCTGTGATGTCAGCGGGTTGTCATACTGTGGTCGAGTGACTTCGCCGTGGACAGCTGGGCAGGTGGCGTCGGTAGCTCCGGACGCCGCATCGCTAGCCGCTGCGCGCAAGTTGGCTGGTTCGTGGAGCCATGCCGGCAACAGGGGTCTCGCGCTCTGGGGGCTGTGTCAGGGCAGCGGCTCGAAGCCGTATCAAGCAGTGGTCGACCTGAGGGGCCCTGCATACAAGTGCTCGTGCCCCAGTCGAAAGTTTCCGTGCAAACATGCTCTGGGGCTGCTGGTGGAATGGTCGGAAGGGCGTGTGCCGTCGACGGACGAGCCCGCCGACTTCGCGGCAGAGTGGTTGTTGCGCCGCGAGGAGAAGGCCGAGACCCGCGGCGAAAGGGCTGAGACCGGCGACGAGGCCCCCAAGAAGGCTCCCGACCCGGCGACAGCGCAGAAGCGCGCCGACCGCGTTGCGAGCGGGCTCGTCGAATTGGACCTGTGGATCACCGATCAGATCCGCAGTGGTCTGGCAGCGATGGACACATCCTGGGCGGGCTTCGACGCAGTAGCTGCTCGAATGGTGGATGCTCAGGCGCCTGGTGTCGCAGGCACACTTCGAGCCTTGGCGGGCACCGTTGCGTCTACCGAGAACTGGCCCGAGAAAGTCCTCGACGAGTTGGCTCGGTTGCACCTGCTGGTTGCTGCGCATCAGAAGCTGTCCGAGTTGCCGGAAGATCTTGCCCATTCGGTGAAAGCACACGTCGGCTATCCGGTCTCAACCGAGAGTGTGATGGAATCGATTCCGGTGAAAGAGAACTGGATGATTCTCGGTTCCGGGATCACCGAGGAGAAGCGACTGTTCACCCGAACGGTGTGGATGCTCGGCAGGAATTCGAAGCGGTGGGCCATGCTGCTCGACTTCTCCCACGGGTCACCCAATTTTGCCACCGAAACGCCGCCAGTCGGGTTTCTGCTCAACGCCGATGTTCATTTCTATCCCGGTGCCGCGGCATTGCGGGCGCGGATAGGGGTCACGCACGGAGAACCGGAGCCCTTCACAACCATGCCGTTCGGAAGCATCGACACTGCGTTGCAGCAGTTTACCGATGCCCTCGCCGCGGATCCATGGTTGCGCTCGTGGCCGGCAGTGATCAGTTCGGTGGTCCCGTCGTTCGTCGACGGATCATGGTTTGTCGTCGACGAATCGGGCACAGCGCTTCGGGCAGAGGGTGATTCGGATCTTCTGTGGAAGTTGCTCGGCATTTCCGGCGGTTACCCGGTCACAGTCTGCGGAACGTGGAACGCGCTGGCTCTTACTCCGATCTCGGTTTTCACGGGAGGGCAGGTGATCGTGCTGTGAGTACATTGATCTCAGCGGCGCTCCTTGGGACAGCCAGAACAGCAACAACATTCGAGGAGCTGCCGGCTGAAGTGCGTGGCTACGCTCGCGAACTCGACGGCGATCCTGCCGAGATGCTTCTCGCAGGAGCAGCGTTGGAGAGGGCGTACCGCCGTGGCGGTGCGGGCTCCACCACGGCGGCGGTGCCGACACCTGCGCCAGACGATGTTCGATTCACGCTGCCGGAATCCTCATCGGCGCATCTGCTGTCGATGCTCGCGGCCAAGGCGACCTTGCTCGACGAATGGTTCGCAGTCGCGTTGGAGCACAATTACCGTGCGCCTGATCATCTGGTCGCCGAGTTGCTTTCCTTTGCACGTGCAAGTGAAGCTCACCGGGAGAGCATCCTGCAGATTGTCGGCGAGCGTGGTCGATGGCTTGCCGCGCAAAACCCCGAGTGGAGCAAACTCGTCCGAACCAGGGATGCCAACCCGGACGTGTGGCGTCACGGAAGTTCGTCGCAGCGCACACAGTGGCTGATAGACACTCGTCGAACAGATCCCGCGCTGGCGCTGGCCGAACTCCGAAAGTCCTGGGGCACCGAGCGGGGCGAACAGAAGGCTGCCTTCGTCGCGGCGCTGGCAAACGGACTGAGTGCGGATGATCAACCATTGTTGGAGGAAGCCCTCGACGACCGTCGCAAGGACGTGCGACGCGCGGCAGTGGAAGTACTCGGACAACTCCCCGAATCGGAGTTCGGGGAGAGAATGGCTGCTCGGGTTCGGAAATGGGTGCGGGTGGAACGGAAACTCGTTCGGTCCACGCTCGTCATCGTCCCGCCTGAGGAAGTCGATTCAGCGGCGAGGCGAGACGGCATCGAAGACCGGCCGAATCCACACACCGACTATCGTGCCGAGTATGTGCGTCAGGCGATCAGTTCTGCGCCGTTGTCTCTGTGGAACAACATGATCGGTGGACCAGGCAAGGCCTTGGGGATGAGCGTTGACGAAGACTGGGAGCCGATCCTTCACGACGCGTGGTCCACCGCCGCAGTCGCGCAGAACAATACGGAATGGGCGCTGGAACTCTTTCGTATGCGCGGCACCGCCACCGATCGACGCGTGCTCCCGTTGGTACCGGCCAAGGCGCTGGCTGATCTGTTGAGGTCCGGAAACGGCGACGCCAATGTTCTGCACCCGGGCCGGGCAGCGATCTACGACGCTCTGCGAGGTCCATGGCCCGAGGACATCACCCGGGCAGTGGTGGCCCAGTGGGAACGAGTTGCGGCCAGACGTGCCGACGGAGGCGCCAAGGCCGGCGAATTCTCACGCTACAAGTACGTCGCATCGCTGCGCCTGGCCGAGACTCGATTTCCTTACAGCGCAGTAACTTTGCTGGAGCGTGCTGCGGAACGTGCACGTGACCCGGACTGGCGGCAGACCTTCGCCAGAACTGCCAGCGCCATCACCCACCGCAAGACCCTGCTCGAGGAGCTCACATGACTGACAGCGTAACCGTGCCCACCACGGAACCGGAAAAGCTCGCGCAACCGGCAAGGCTGATGCGGCCCCACGCAGAGCAGGAGTACGCGCTCGAACTCGAAGCACTGGCCGCGCAGGACACTCGTCCGCGTCCACCGTCGTGGAACTTGTCGCCCTGGGCCGTCGTGACGTATCTGTTGGGTGGCACTCTCGACGACGGAACCGTCATTTCACCGAAGTACGTCGGTCCACGGCGGTTGATGGAAGTGGCCGTCGCAACTCTTGCCACCGACCGGGCGCTACTGCTGTTGGGGGTTCCCGGTACGGCCAAGACCTGGGTCTCCGAACACCTTTCGGCCGCAATCTCGGGTGCGTCGACGCTCCTGGTTCAAGGCACGTCGGGTACGCCCGAGGAAGCTATCCGCTACGGCTGGAACTACGCACGTCTTCTCTCCGAGGGGCCGACCGCCGGTGCGCTGGTGCCTTCTCCCGTGATGACGGCGATGGAAACCGGGAAGATCGCCCGCGTCGAAGAGTTGACGCGTATTCCGGCCGACGTGCAGGACGCCCTCATCACCATTCTCTCCGAGAAGACGTTGCCGGTGCCGGAGCTGGGCATCGAGGTGCAGGCAGCCAAGGGCTTCAACCTGATCGCTACCGCCAACGATCGCGATCGCGGTGTCAACGATCTGTCGTCCGCACTGCGTCGACGGTTCAATACCGTAGTCCTCCCGTTGCCGGCCAGCGAGGAAGACGAGGTGGCCATCGTGGCACGTCGAGTCGAACAGCTGGGCGCAGCACTGGAATTGCCGACAACCCCCGCAGCAGCCGAGGAAATTCGCCGGGTCGTCACCGTGTTCCGGGAACTGCGATCAGGCACGACCACCGACGGCCGCACCAAGTTGAAGTCCCCGTCCGGAACTCTGTCGACGGCGGAGGCGATCTCGGTGGTCACCAACGGTTTGGCGTTGTCTGCGCATTTCGGGGACGGCGTACTGCGGGCATCCGACGTCGCTGCCGGAATCCTGGGCTCGGTGATCAAGGATCCGGTCGCAGACAAGGTGGTGTGGAACGAGTACCTCGAGGCAGTAGTGCGTGAACGCGGCGAGTGGTCCGACTTCTACCGGGCGTGCCGCGAGGTCACCGGGTGACCATCGTGATTCCGGACCTGCGTGTCCGGGTCTTCGCTATCCGTCACCACGGCCCGGGATCTGCTCGTTCGGTTCGGCAGGGCCTGGAAGAGTTCTCGCCTGACGTCGTCCTGATCGAAGGGCCTTCGGACGCAGACCCGTTGGTGATGCTGGCGGCGTCGGAATCGATGGAACCACCGATTGCGTTGCTCGCGTACGCCACTGGCGAACCGTCGAAGGCGGCATTCTGGCCGTTTGCGGTGTTCTCACCCGAATGGCAAGCGCTGCAGTGGGCTGCGAAGAACGGTGTGCAGGCACGGTTCTGCGATCTGCCCGCCTTCAACGTGTTGGCGGATCAGGGGATTCGTACTGTCCGCGAGGGCGATCCTCTGTCGGAACTGGCCGCGGCCGCAGGTTTCGACGACACCGAACGCTGGTGGGATTCGGTGATCGAATCTAGCTCGGGCGCAGATTCTTTCGATGCGATCACCGAGGCAATGGAGGCGCTGCGTGAGACAGTGCCGATCGACGAGGAGACAGCGCATCGCGAAGCGTATATGCGTCAGGTGCTGCGAAAGACGTTGAAAGATGGCGCTGAGCGGGTAGCGGTCGTCTGCGGAGCCTGGCACGCGCCGGCGTTGGTCGGAGCCTTGGGGCCGGCGGCACCCGATGCTCGCATCCTCAAAGGAATGTCCAAGGTCAAGACCTCGCTGACATGGGTTCCCTGGACTCACTCACGCCTGGCGTCGGCATCGGGTTACGGCGCCGGAATCACCTCGCCGGGCTGGTATCACCACCTGTTCACCGCGAACGACAAGACGATCACGCGGTGGCTCACCAAAGTTGCGCGGGTGCTCAGGGACGAGGACCTTCCGATCTCGAGTGCTCACGTCATCGAAGCTGTCCGGTTGGCAGATACGTTGGCGGCACTGCGTTCTCGACCCTTGGCGGGATTGTCGGAGGTCACCGAGGCAACGAGGTCGGTGATGTGCGATGGAAACGACGTTCTTCTGGATCTGATCACGCGAAGATTGGTTGTGGGCGAAGCGCTGGGCGCGGTGCCCGAAGAAACTCCGACGGTTCCGCTCGAAGCAGACCTGCGAGCACGTTCGAAGACTTTGCGGCTCAAACAACAAGCGGGAGCCAAGAATCTCGATCTGGACCTGCGACGCGATATCGACGTCGAGCGTTCCCAGTTCCTGCACCGACTGGGGATCCTCGAGATCGATTGGGGAACCCCGGCCGACAGTGAGGTCCGTTCCACCGGAACGTTCCGGGAGACTTGGGCGCTGCAATGGAAGCCCGAATTCTCGGTCTCGGTGATCGAGGCGTCGCTGTGGGGCACGACGGTGGCTGCAGCGGCAACATCACGTGTCGTCTCGAAGATCAACGAGCCGGACATCTCTCTCGCGTCACTGATCGGACTACTGGAGAACTCGCTCCTGGCAAACCTGCCGGCAGCGTTGTCCGCTGTGCTGGAAAGTGTGAAAACGGTTGCGGCACTGGATCATGACGTGTCGCACCTGATGGCGGCGCTGCCCACGCTGACGCGAACGCTGCGGTACGGCGATGTGCGCGGAACCGACGTGTCGGCATTGGTCGACGTCGCCGACAGCCTGTTGATCCGCATTTGCACCGGCCTCGCAGTCGCCGTCACGGGCCTGGACGATCCGAGTGCCGAGGAGTTTCGCGATCACCTCGACAAGGTTCACTCGGCAATCATGGTCCGTGACGATCGCGATGCGAGCGCACGATGGCTGCAGACCATGGCTGGCGTGATCGACCGTGACGACGTCAACGGATTACTCGTCGGCCGGATGGTGCGGCTACTGCGCGACAGCGGTTCGATCACGGAAACCGCTGCAGCCCAGCGCTTGTCTCGGGCCCTGTCCGTGGGAAGCACGCCGACCGCCAAAGCCGGGTGGGTCGACGGGTTTCTCGGTGGAGGAGGGCTTGTGCTCGTTCACGATCGAGCGTTGCTCACGCTGATCGACACGTGGGTTCGCCAACTTCGTGAGCAGGACTTCATCGACACGCTTCCACTGCTTCGACGTACGTTCGGAGCGTTCGAGGCGGGGGAGCGTCGAGCGATCGGTCAGGCGGTCAGAGGTGGACGACGCGTCGAAACGACAGTGGAGACCGATGCTCGACGCGGCAGAGCGGCAATGGCGGTCGTTGCGGACATCTTGGGGGTGGGCGCATGAGCGACGACGATCAGCGCCTTCGACGCTGGAGACTGATGCTCGGGGAATCCGCCGAAGAATCGACGGGTGGGCTGGGCCAACCGGGCGAGCGTCGAATGGATGCAGCTCTTGCCGCACTCTACGATTCGTCCGGCCCGACCAAGGGGCGACGCCGCTCAGCCGGATTGGGGGCGTCGGCTCCGTCCGTCGCCAGATGGCTCGGCGATATCCGGACGTACTTTCCCAGCACGGTGGTGCAGGTGATGCAGAAGGACGCGATCGACCGACTGGGTTTGGCGCAGTTGCTGCTCGAACCGGAACTGCTCGATGCCGTCGAGCCCGATGTGCATCTGGTCGGGACGCTGCTGAGCCTCAACCAGGTCATGCCGGAGGCCAGCAAGGCAACTGCTCGAATGGTCGTCGGCAAGGTGGTTCGGGAAGTCGAAGAGCGAATCGCGCAAAAAACGAAGGCCGCGGTGACCGGGGCTCTCAATCGTTCGGCCAGAACGTCGAATCCGAAGTTGCGTGACATCGACTGGGACCGAACCATCCGAGCAAATCTGTCGCACTACCTTCCGGAGTATCGAACCGTCGTCCCCGAGCGGCTCGTCGGATACGGCCGCAAGTCGAAATCCGTGCAGCGCGACGTAGTCCTGGCGATCGACCAATCGGGTTCGATGGCGTCCAGCGTCGTCTACGCATCCGTGTTCGGCGCGGTGTTGGCGTCGATGCAGGCGCTGAAGACTTCGCTTGTGGTTTTCGACACTGCCGTCGTCGACCTGACGGACAAACTGTCCGATCCAGTCGACGTCCTTTTCGGGACCCAACTTGGTGGGGGCACGGACATCAACCGCGCTATCGCGTACAGCCAGTCACTGATCTCGCGTCCTGCCGAGTCGATGTTCGTTCTGATCTCGGACCTCTACGAGGGCGGTATTCGCAACGAGATGTTGCGCCGCATGGCCGCCATGAAAAACTCCGGCGTTCAAGTCGTGGTTCTACTGGCACTCTCGGACGACGGGGCACCGTCGTTCGATCACGACAATGCAGCGTCGCTGAGTGCCCTCGGGATTCCCGCGTTTGCGTGCACGCCGGACAAGTTTCCGGAACTGCTGGCGGTGGCTCTGGAACGCGGGGACGTGTCGGCTTGGGCGGATCAGCTCAGCCTCGAACAGCACTGACCGGTCTGCTTCGAGAACCTGAACACCGGGTACACCCGCACGATGGGTGACGGACAGGTTGCTGGTTCGACGACGCAGGCGGGTTCAGGATTGGTTCTCACGGTGTTGGCATCCAGCCAATTCCTGATGACCTTGGACAGTTCGGTCATGAATGTTTCGATGGCAACCGTCGCCGAGGACGTCGGCACGAGCATCACCGGCATTCAAACCGCGATCACGCTGTACACCCTGGTCATGGCGACTCTGATGATCACGGGCAGCAAGCTGGGGTCGATGATGGGTCGTCGCCGGGCCTTCGCGCTCGGCTTGATCATCTACGGCGCAGGTTCTCTGACAACGGCGCTCGCTCCCAATCTTGCGGTCCTGCTGATCGGATGGTCGTTCCTCGAAGGCGTCGGTGCGGCACTCATCATGCCCGCGATCGTCGCGCTCGTCGCCACCAACTTTCCGGCGCAGAAGCGCCCGGCTGCCTACGGTCTGGTCGCTGCCGCCGGCGCGATGGCCGTGGCGGTCGGGCCGCTGATCGGCGGCGCCGCGACGACATTTGCGTCATGGCGTTACGTGTTCGTCGGCGAAGTCGTGATCGTTGTCCTGATCTTGCTGGTGCTGAGCAAGGTGGTCGACGTCCCACCGTCGAAGTCGCGCCTCGACTACGTCGGATCGATCTTGTCCGTGGTGGGACTGGGCATGATCGTCTTCGGTGTACTGCGCTCGAGCGAGTGGGGTTGGGTGCAGGCCAAACCCGACGGACCGCAGCTGGTCGGGCTTTCCCCGGTGGTGTGGCTGCTGATCGCCGGGCTCCTGGTCGTGTACGGATTCCTGCGCTGGGAGGGACGCCTGGCCGCTGCGGGGAAGGAGCCGTTGCTTGATCCGGCGATGCTGCGAAACCGCGAGCTCAGTGGCGGACTTTCCATGTTCTTCGCGCAGTTTCTGGTCCAGGCGGGCGTGTTCTTCGCGGTCCCGTTGTTCTTGTCCGTAGTTCTGGAGCTCAGTGCCCTGGAGACGGGAGTTCGCATCCTGCCGTTGTCGGCGGCGCTCGTGTTGGCTGCCATCGGTATTCCGAAGCTGCGGCCTACCGCGAACCCGCGACGCGTGGTCCGAGTCGGATTGTTGGTCATGGTCGTCGGCATTCTGATGCTCGTTGCAGGCATGGACCCCGGCGCCAATGCGGCGATCGTGATGATTCCCATGCTGTTCATGGGTTTCGGCTTGGGGTGCCTGTCTTCGCAGCTCGGAGCCGTCACGGTGTCCTCGGTCCCGGACGAGCGCAGCACCGAGGTCGGCGGGTTGCAGAACACCGCCACCAACCTCGGCGCTTCCTTGGGAACTGCCCTGATCGGATCGGTTCTCATTGCCACTCTCACGACGTCGGCGATCGCCGGAATCGAAGACAATCCGGCGGTTCCGACATCGGTGCAGCAGCAAGCGAGCACCGACCTGGCCTCGGGCGTGCCGTTCCTGTCGACGACGCAACTCCGATCCGCTCTCGATGACGCCGGCGTCGCCGAGTCCACGGCGGATGCGATCGTGGACGTGAACGAAGAAGCCAGGCTGGACGCGTTGCGTGTCGCCTTTGCCGTGGCAGCGCTGCTCGCAATCGCCGCGTTGTTCCCGACCGCTCGAATCCCCCGCGTCGCGGTCGGCGACAAACGTGGTTCGAGCTAAGAATCAGCAATCGCGGATCGACCTGGACGATCGACGGAACGACCTCTGGATATAGTGATCTGCGCACAATCGATTCGTCAGATGGCTACCGTTGTGAAGGAAACAAGCAGCGAGTCTGAAACACTGACGTTTCACCGGATAAGGGTTCGGTGGGGAGCCAGGGGAGGTTCGGATGGCCAGGCGAGCGGATTCGACGCCCGCTGATGGCGCCTGCGCAGATGTCGGGATGCCTCGCTGATGAGCCGTCCGAGTCGATTGGGCAGGCAAGATCCTGCTTCGGAGGCCGACTGCAACAGCCTGTTTCGCCGTCAGATAGACGAAGCTGCAGCCGTCGCGCCGTTCGCCAATCTTGCGTACATGGCGAGTTTGGTCGTGATTCTGACCTACACCGTCCCGCCCGGACGTCAGACGCTCAGGTGGTTGGGTGGCGCCCTCATCTTTCTCGTCCTCGCGAATTCGATCCGAGTATGGATTCCCCTTCGCTGGCGGCCGTCGAAGCACACCCCGCGCTACGACTACGTGGGTCTGCTCGTCGAAGTGATCGTGGTCGCGACCCTCGACGTCACACTTTTCGCTCTGCTCTTTCACGACATGGACGTCTTCCGCGACTTGGTTCTGATCGCGACGATGGCCGGGATCATGGGCGCCGGGACCGTGACGTTCTCGAGTCTGAGATCGGTGAGCCTGACCTGGATCTACATTCACGGCCTCGGCGTCTTCACTGTTCTCGTCGTCCACGCCGAACCACACTTTCGCATACTTGCGATTCAGTTGTGCATCTACATGTTTGCGCTCACCGTAGGGGCGGTCTATCTGTCGGCCTCTTTCCAGAGACGTTGTCTCGCAGAGTTTCAGGCGGAATCCGAGCGTCAGACTGTGGCGTTGTTGCTCGACGGTTTCGAGGGCGGTTCCCGCGACTGGCTGTGGGAGTGCGACACCAACGGCCGGTTCTCCCACACCTCGGCACGTCTCGCCGAGGTCGCAGGTATGACGGTGGACGAGTTGCAGCAACTCACCTTCGGACAACTCCTCACCAGACTCCAGATCGCATCGAGTCCGGAGGGGCGTGCGGCCGCGGCCCAGATGATCGACAAACTCGAATCGAGTGCTCCCTTCCGGGACACTGTCGTGCCGGTGCATGTCGACGGTAGGCGACGCTGGTGGTCTCTTTCCGGCAATCCACGGGTCCTCGAATCCGGCGTGATTTTGGGTTGGCGCGGTGTCGGTTCCGACATCACGGAGAGGTATGTCCACGAGCAGGAGATCCTTCGCCTTGCGGCCACCGACTCGTTGACCGGGTTACCGAACCGTCGTGCGTTCGGAGTGGCGCTCGAGGAAGCGATCGATTCCCGCGTGCCGGAGAAGCAGGTTCTCGTCGGGATTCTCGACCTCGACAACTTCAAATCGGTGAACGACACCCTTGGCCATCCGATCGGGGACCAATTACTTCTCGAAGTCACGAAACGCCTTCGCGACGTGATCGGTTCGGACATGTGCTCGCGGATGGGCGGTGACGAATTCGGGCTGATCGTCTGTACGTCTTCGCGCGACGATCCCGGTGTGATCTTCGATCGGTACCTGGAAGTGCTGCACGAACCATTCTTCGTCGAAGGCAATCGGATCGAAGTGCGGGCCACGATCGGTTACTCGAGCGCGCCCGAGGATTCGACGGACGCCGACGGATTGGTGATGCTGGCAGATCTGGCTCTGTACGAGGCGAAGTCGACGGGACGCAATCGAGTGGGCAAGTTCTCACCGCTGCTGCGGGCGAGGGCATCGGCGCGGGCGACGGCGTTGCACGAGCTGGACAGAGGGATCGAGGAAGGGCAGTTCGATCTCCATTACCAGCCTCAGGTCGACACTCAGACCGGTGAAGTGGTGGCCTTCGAGGCTCTTCTTCGGTGGAACCATCCCAGCCGCGGCCTCATCGGGCCCAGCCAGTTCATCTCGGTGGCGGAGGAAACCGGAATGATCATTCCCCTCGGTGCGCAGGCAATGGCGATGGCGACCGCCGCTGCTGCGGGGTGGCCGACCGGAATCGGCGTCTCGGTCAACGTTTCACCAGTGCAGTTGGTGTCGCGAGAGTTCGGTGCGATGGTGAAGAAAGCGCTGACGGATTCGGGCTTGCCTCCGCAACTGCTGCAGCTCGAAATCACCGAGACAGGTGTTGTGGACGATCGCGCGATCCGGGATCTCTACAAGCTGCGTGAGCTCGGGGTTACCGTCGCACTCGACGATTTCGGCACCGGCTATTCGTCCTTCGCCACGCTCCAGAGACTTCCAATCGACGTTCTCAAGATCGATCGCATGCTGGTCACCGACTCGGACGATCCGAAGATGTCCGTGGTGAAGTCCATTGTCGAATTGGCCGCGGCCCTCGGTATGAAATCGTTGGCCGAGGGCGTGGAGACCATCGAGCAGTTCCGCCGCGTCCAGTGGGTCGGGTGTGACCTGGTCCAGGGTTACCACATCAGCAAGGCTCTGACCGCTGAGCGCGTCGATGTGTATCTTGCCGCGACGGACACGGAAACCGGGCGCAGCGTCCACCCACTTACGTGGCTGTGAATCAGATCTGAGCCGAGCGGATCGTATTACCGCCTGCCGCTTTCGCTTGATACATCATCGAATCCGCGACATTTGTCGCCGCCAGGATTGCGGAAGCACCGCCGCTCCACGCTTTCGATTCGGCGGTCATCATCACCGCTCCGACGCTCACCGTTGTGGGGATCGCGTCGGAACAATCCGACAGCGCCGCGTTTATCCCTTCGATCAACAGGGTTGTCGATTCGGGATCGCCGGCGATGACGGCCAGATATTCTTCTCCGCCGGTTCGAGCGATGACTCCGCGTTCGCCGAGATGTGTGCTCAATCGGTTCGCGGTTCTCCTGATGACATGATCGCCTTCGGCATGACCGTGAAGATCATTCACCGTTTTGAATTTGTCGATATCGACGACGATGAAGGCGAGAGATGAAGAATCGTCTCGGGTGCTCTCGAAGAGATCGCCGACTGCCCCTTCCAGTCCCCGACGGTTGAACAGTCCAGTGAGGGGATCCCGGTCCGAATACTGGGCATCGCGGTAGAGAGTGCGCCAAGTCAGGTGCGCAAAAATGGGAACGAGTGTGACAGCTCCGAAAAGAACGGTGCCGCGGGCCAGAAGCGTCGTGATATCGACGTCGCCTTCTAGATAGGCAAGAACGAAAACGGTAGTCGTGACGGTCGTCGACCAAACGACATGAGCGACAAGCCACCTTGCGCTGACAAAAAGCGTCGCAAAGGTTCCGGTGACCGCGAAGACGATGCAACCGAACGTCCCGGACGAGCGATCCGGCACCAGGAGGACGGCGGCCGCGATCCCGAGATCTGCGAATATTCCGAATGCAAGCAACCCCCGGCGTCCGGGAAACGGTTGTGTGAACCAGCATGCGGCGATTCCCACACACGTACAGATCATGAAAATCGAAAGAGCTTTGCCGGGTGTGGTCGGCGGCGTATCCGGACCGATCAATTTGTAGAAAGCGGACAGTCCGAAGATGATCGTCATCATTCCGAGCAAGGTTCGGAAGATCGGAATGATTGCCCGGCCGGATCTCTGGTGCTTTATCCACTCGTAGTCGTGTGGTTCGTTGAACCATTCGTGAAGTGTTCGCCAAGAACTGTGCCCCTCGGAGGCGATGACAGGGCTCGGCATGCTGTCCATTTTGCCTTGAATTTAGGTAAAGAGAAAATCTATGTTCGACCGCTTCCATCGGATCGACTCTTTTCGGGGAAGAGGTTCAATTATCGAGTCGAGCGCTTACTCGATGCTTGTTTCAAGCCTTCTTCGAACTGCTGCGTGCGTTGTTCGAGGCGGTCGCGAACGATACGACTTTTCGCGTACGAGACTTTCTCACGCCGTAAGCGGCGAGGATGACCCCCAGCGCGACCAGGCTTTGGACGAATTCCGCGCGCGTGGGTTCGTTGAGACCCATTCCCACCAGGATCACGAGAATCAGACCAGTGACCACTATCGGCAGGCCGGGATACAACCAGACACGGAATTTCAGAATCTCGGGGCTTTCGCGTTCCCATCGGCGTCGGAGGCGTAGTTCGGATACACAGATCAGGATGTAAACGAACAAGCAGATCGCGCCCGACGAATTCACGAGGAACAAGAAAATCGTATCCGGCCAGATGTAGCCGGCCGCGATACAGAAGTACCCGGCCACGGTGCAGGCGAGTACGCCCTTCACCGGCACGCCGCGGCTGTTGGTCCGTGTCATCCAGGCCGGCGCGTCGTTGTAGACGGAGAGTGCGAAGAGCATCCGCGACGCCGTGTACAGGCCGGAATTGAGGCAGGACAGCACCGCGACCAGAACCACGAGATTGAGAATGTCGGCGGCGCCGGGAATTCCGAGCAGGTCGAGTGCGGAGATGAACGGAGAATCGCCGACGACGAACGAATCCCACGGCAGCATCGTCACGAGGAGGAAGGTGGCGACAACGAAGAAGGCGAGAATGCGGAAGACGACCGTGTTCGTGGCCCGCCTGATCGCTCCGGCGGGTTCGGCGGATTCCGCTGCGGCGATCGTGACCAGCTCGGCTCCGGTCATGGAGAAGATCACGGCGACAACGCCCACCAGTACGGGGGTGAAGCCGTTCGGCAGAAATCCTCCGTGGCCGGTCAGATTGCTGAAATCGACTTCACTGCCGGGCCAGATGCCGAAGACGAACAGACTGCCGAGCACGATGAAGCCGATGATGACGGCGACCTTGATACCCGCAAACCAGTACTCGGCCTCGCCGAAGTTGCTGACGGAGAGAAGATTGACCCCGGTCATCACCAACAGGAGTACCGCTGACATGAGCCAGAGCGGGACACCATGGATCCACCGGGAGAGCAGGGTAGCTCCGACGACGGATTCGATGCCGACGACGATCACCCAGAAATACCAGTAGAGCCAGCCAGTGGTGAAACCCGCCCAGTCGCCCAACGCCATGCGCGCGTATTCGGTGAACGATCCCGTACACGGCTTGGCCACGGCCATTTCGCCGAGCATGCGCATCACCAGGAACACGATGATGCCGCAGATCGCGCACGTGATGACTGCGCCGGGGCCCGCCTGGTTGATGATTCCGCTCAGCCCGACGAAGAAACCGGCGCCGATGACGCCGCCCATGGAAAGCATGGTCAGGTGACGCTTCTTCAAGCCTGTTTTGAGTGTCGAATGAACGCTGGCGGCTTCGGCTGTTTCGGTGCTGCTGTCGGGCATCTGGGCTCAGCTCCTATTGCATGACGCGATCAGTTCTTTCGGAGAGACGCTAAGCTCATCGTGTGATCCAGAACATGGACTTGATGTACAAATCTGAACTGGAAACTGTCAGTTCTGTCCACTGCCCATTTATCCACTGCCTTTCTATTCACTGCCTTCGGAGGTTCCGGTAATGCCGATGACTGTCCGGCGCCTGGCGGCCACCACTTCGCTCGGCCTCGCGATCGTTGCCGGTCACGACGACGTGGATCTGTCGATCAGCTGGGCGCACGCAATCGAATTGCAGGATCCGACCCGGTGGCTCGCCGGTGGAGAGCTTGTCATGACGACGGGGCTGCACCTACCACGTTCGGCGACAAAGCAATACGAGTACGTCGAGCGCATCGCGCAGACCGGTGCGGTGGCACTGGCGTTCGACACCGGCACCGTGCACGAAAGGGTGCCGGACGCGATCATCAGGGCCGGCGACGAACTGGGTTTTGCCGTGCTTTCCGTCGCCAAGGAGACGCCGTTCATCGCCATTTCGCGGGCCGTGATCGACGAACTGACCGCCGACCAGATACGAACGGTGCAGGCGGTGGTCGACGCGCAGGAGAAGTTGGCGCGTGCTCTGCTCGACGGGGTGCCGGCTCTGATCACTGCCCTGGGTCGAGCCGTTCACGCAGCAGTCTGTGTTCTCGATCGGGACGGCGCGGTGCTGGCTCTGACGGAAGGTGCGAGTTCGTCTCTGCCCGAACGCATCAGGGAGCGATCAGGTAAGGAGCGCAGCCGGATCGTGGTGGACGACGACGGTCACCTGGCCATTCACCGCCTTGCTGTGAGCGGCACGCTGGCCGTGGCGTCCGACGCTGCCTTGGATCAGTCCGAGCGATTGTTGGTGGGCCACACGGTGTCGCTGTTGACCATCGAGCTTGCCAAGCCGTTGCGGGTTGTCGATGCCGAACAGCGGCTGAGGTTGGCGGTTACGACGATGGTGCGCCAGGCCGGCGGTGACGTCGACGAAAGTCTGTTGCGGTACTTCGGATTCGAATCCGAAACCACGGTGGTGGCAACTGCCTTGACCGATGTCGGACCTTTGCTTGCGGCCACCGACATCACTTCAGCGGCCCTGGAAGAAGAGTCGGTGCCGTACCTGTTGGCCCCGCTGAATGACGGAACCGGTGTGTGGTTCGTCGTGAAAAGTGAAGTTGCGGAGAAGGTCACGCGCAGTGTGTATGCGAGAGTGCGGGAGAATTCACGCCGGAGTATCAACGGTGGAATCGGTGGCGTCCGGCCGATGAGCGGTGTAGCAGCCAGTCTGCGCGAGGCCGTCTCTGCTGCCAAAGTGGGGCAGGTCGAAGGGCACACGCTCGTTCCGTTCTCGGAACTCGGGACTTTCAGTCTCTTGTTGAGTGTGCAGTCGAGCGATGTTCTGCTGTCGATCGCGGCCGGCGGTCTCGGTGTGCTGGAAGGCTACGACGCCGAGAACGGTTCCCGTCTGGTGGACTCGATCGAAGCGTTCCTGCACCACAATGGTCAATGGGAATCCGCTGCAGCGCAATTGGGTGTTCACCGGCACACGCTGCGTAATCGCATGGACAAGGCTGCCGAGTTGATCGGCCGAGATCTCGATTCCGCCCACACCCGGTCCGAGTTGTGGATCGCACTCAAAGCTCGTGAACTGCTGCAGGCGGAATCGAATTCAGATCATGCTCGGCCGCCCCTGAGATAGACGGTGGTGGTGTGAGTGAAGAACTCTCGTGCCGCGTCGCCTTGTTCCTTGGGCCCGTATCCACTCCTCTTCGCGCCGCCGAAAGGTACGTGGGGATCAGCGCCCGCCGATTCCGAATTGACGTGCAGGATCCCCACGTCCAGATCGTCGATACCGGCAAGTGCACTGGTCAGGT
>NZ_CAURKP010000113.1:0-17595 GCF_963525155.1 uncultured Rhodococcus sp. | reverse complement strand
CATCGACACCACCTACACACCGAGTGACGAGACAGCGCGAAGCATCTTGTCGGTGAAAGCGCCCGGCTACACCGATCTGTCGTCCGAGTACACCTATGACCCGTCGGGTGCGAAGTCACTGCTGGACGCCAGTGGATGGACAGTCGGCGGTGACGGATTCCGAACCAAGGACGGTGAGAAACTGACCGTCGAATTGGCCTACCGCAACCACCTCCCCCAATCGCAGTTCGAACTGATCCAATCTCAGCTGCGCGACATCGGAGTTGCAGTGAACTTGCAACCTCGCTCGACTGCCGAGGACAACGCCGCGAGAACCGACGGCACATGGGAATCGATCTACTTCCAGAGCTTGCGCGCCGACGGTGACGTACTGCTGGTGTTCAGTCCCACTCTCGGCTCGACCAAAGGCATCGCCTCGACTCCGGAGCTGAATGCATTGCTGGTCAAACAATCTCAGACCGTAGACGTCGATGCGAGAAACGGAGTGTTGAAGGAGATTCAGGAACTGATTGCCGATCAGGCACTGGCGATCCCGTTGCACGCCTCTTCGCTGATCTACGCGACGACTCCCGCGGTTCACGACCTGCGCATCCAAGCCGATCTCTACTCGGTGGACTTCGTGGATGCGTGGAAGAGCTAGCCCACACTTCGTGATCTCGACAACCTGCTTCGACAAACCCTCTTCCCGGAAGGAACCCGATGTTCACCCGTCCTCGCACCGCAACGCTTCTGATCTCTACCCTGGCCACAGTTACTCTCCTGGGTACCGCTTGCGGAAGCCCAGATGAAGAATCGACCGGGCAACACTCCGGTGCAACAACATCCAGTATCAACTTGTCGGCCGAGCAGAACCGCATCAGCACCGACAAGGTTGATTCGATCGCAGCGAAGGTCCCTCAGGAGTTCCGCGACCGGGGCACGATCCGAATCACCGGCAACGCTGGAACCGCTCCACCGTTGCGCTTCTATGCCGACGACGACAAGACTGTCATCGGTTCCGAGACCGACTTCGCGTATTTGATTGCAGAGGTGCTCGGGCTGAAAATCGACCTTCAGGTCGCGGATTGGGCGCAGAATTCGGTGCGGATCGATTCGGGAGACGCAGATGCGTTCATCTCCAACGTGACGGTCACCGAAGAGCGCAAAGAGAAATACGACTTCGCGACGTACCGCCTCGACACTCTCGCGTTCGAGGTCAAAAAGGACAGGAATCTCTCACTCGAGAAGCCGGAAGACATCGCCGGACTGAAGATCGGAGTCGGCGCTGCCACCAATCAGGAGGCGTTGCTGGTGAAGTGGAATGAGGACAACCTCGCAGCTGGGCGTGCTCCCGCTGAAATCACCGTGTACCAGAAGACCACTGACTACTACCTGCCGCTGTCTTCCGGTCGAATCGACGCTTACTTCGGCCCCAACCCGTCATCGCAGTTTCACGCTGCACAGACTGGCGAGAACGAAGTGATCGGTCAGTTCTCCGGAGCCGGTGAGGCCGCGTTGGGCCAGATCGGTGTACTGGTCAAGAAAGACAACGGCTTGGTACAACCGATCAGCGAGGCGATAGATCATCTCATCGAAAACGGCACATACGAGCAAGTTCTCGAGCGATGGAAGATCACCAACGAGGCAGTCGACAAGTCGCTGGTCAATCCCCCTGGCCTCCCGAAGACGAACAAATAGGAAAGGCGCACTCTAACTCGTCGCGGGGCGACTATTTCAGTCTGAACCGCGAGATCGACGGCGGACCATCGTATGCCTCGCCCGCCCCGTCGACCCGAGACCGTGCGCAGCGTGCTCCACCGGCTGCATCGCTTCATCGAAGGACACGCAGCACCAGCTGTCTCCAAGATGATTCGAATGCTGAACTGGGAAGAACGCAGCAAGACAATGGAATCCGACCCAGGTTGTCAACCGAGTGCTAGCTTGGAGTTCCCGATTCAGGTCAGAGCAGGAGCTTCATCCATGAAACTGGCAGAGGCACTGGCGCTACGCAGTGACACCACTCGCAAGGTTGCGCACTTGCGCGAGCGGATCGTCGACAATGCACGCCACCAGGAGGGAGAAGTTCCCGCCGAAGACGCCGCCGTCCTTCTCGAAGAGCTGACGTCAACTCTGAGCGAACTCGAACGGTTGATGCGCGCGATCAATCGAACCAATGCGCAGGCGATCCTCGGAAACGGCACTGTCACAGATGCACTCGCCCATCGAGATGTGCTGCGTCTGAGACACTCTGCAGTCAATGCCGCTGCGGACGCCGCGTCGGGGCGCGAAGAGCGAGGTTACGGTCGTCAACTCCGATCAGAATTGGTCTATGTCGCGGCAGTCCCCGTCACCGAACTTCGGGCAATCGCGGACGACCTCGCCCGCGAGATTCGCGAGGTCGATACACAGATTCAACGAACGAATTGGGAGGTGGATCTGATCGAGTAAGCACGGCAGCGTTGGAGCAGGTAGTCGTTCGGCGAAGCGAGCACACACCGCGACCGGCGGTCTATCCGGTCACCTCTGAGCGCGGCGGGCAGCGCACCTACACATTGCAGCCCTGCACGTCGTACAGGTAAAAGTGCACTACGCACACATCACCACCACGTGCTGATCGTCGATAGACGAGGGCGGGTTCGGGGCATCCAGCACTGTCGGCGACTACAGGGCGGTGCGTCTCCGATTGGGATGCAGGATGCACCTCAGTAGCGCGAATAGTGCTGCATCTCCTCGCGATCTGCAGCGCAGATGCACTTTCGATCGAGACCGCGGTCGGCAGTCACTGCGCAGAAGCGAACCCCGAGCGGATCGTGGGATTCCATACTGTGCTGACACGCCGGGCAGATCGACGGTGTTTTCTGATCCTCGTCAGTCGACTCGGATTGCCCTCGTGCATTCGACACATCGGACGGGTTCGACGCCATACAGGCGCTCCAGTTCTCGGCCGTTCGACCACAGACCGGGTTGGCGTCGAGGACGACATGGCTTGACCGCGCATATTCGAATGACCCTCGACGTACCCCACGCTACTCGCTTCGGCACACCGGTTTGTACCAATTTCTGCCCACGCGACAATCCCGGTCGAGCAGGATAGAACTACTGCACGCACCATTTCCGTGCAGGATTCGAATTCGTGCAGCATTCGTCGTGAAAGGGCTTCTCGTGAACACTTTCCAACGTGTATCCGCCGCCGTGAACGTAGTGGTCCAACCACTGATCGGCGCTCCGATCGTAGGCAAACTACTGGGCCGTTCCATGACCGTCATCACCTACGTCGGACGCAAGTCCGGTCGTACCTTCAGCGCGCCCGTGTCCTACAAACGAAAAGGCGACCATGTGACGATCGGCGTTGCCATGCCGGACAAGAAGAGTTGGTGGCGCAATTTCTACCCGGAACAAGGTCCGATCGTTCTCCAACTGGACGGTATCGATCGCCCCGGCGAGGCACTCGCACACCGAAAAGGCAAGGGTGTCTACGTCTCCGTCGAACTCGCTCCCGTCGACTGAGCGGATCGAACAGTCACCGGTGCAATCACATTCAGCTCACACCCACCGCCTCACGAGATCTGGGTGATTCAGATCTCGTGACGGTCGGGACCTTTGACTCTGTGCAATCGAGACTCGGTCTCGCACCCTTCGACGCGGGTTTTTTGTCGACTATCGGTCGGACAACCCGATCCTGTCGGGACATTACCGTCCGGTAACATCGACGGCAGGCGTGAGCTGGAAGAGGTGACCACCGTGACGATCGGCATCTATCTGGTCGACGACCACGAGATCGTCCGTCGTGGATTGGCAGACCTGTTGAATCAGGTATCGGGATTCAACGTTGTTGGCGAGGCGTCGTGTGTTCGCGAAGCCTCGGCCGGAATACCCGAATGCCGACCCGACGTGGTAGTCATGGACGTCAGACTTCCCGACGGTAACGGTGTGGAACTGTGCCGAGAACTGGCGTCGACCTACCCGAGCGCCGCCACTTTGATGCTCACGTCGTACTCCGACGACGACGCACTGCTCGACGCCCTGATCGCCGGCGCACGAGGATTCGTCCTCAAGAACATCCGCGGCCACGACCTGGTGTCGGCGATCCGCACGGTTGCTACCGGCAAGTCGCTGTTGAACACCCAGGCGGTGATCGGTTTGGTCCGGCGCATCCGCTCCGAACAGGAGTCGGGTACTGCGGCAGCCCTGTTGACCGATCAGGAGCTCTTGATCTTCGAGTTGATCGGCAAGGGACTGAGCAATCGAGAGATCAGCTCGCACGCAGAACTCTCGGAGAAAACAGTCAAGAACTACGTCTCACGCATCCTCGAGAAACTGGGTCTCGAACGTCGAACGCAGGCCGCAGTTCTGGCGACAAAGCTTCGTGCGGGCACTTCGCACCCGGATCCTTCGGGCCAGGCGACCACTCACCTACTGACGCCGTCCGGCTCGCCCTTCTCCGCCACCACGGGCACGCACCATGCCAGGTAGCCGCGACGCGCTCATGCTCAGCCTTTTCGGCGACATCGCCGGAAGCGCAGAGCTGACTGCTCTCAACCCGACTGCAATTCCCAAACTGCTCAGTGCCGTGTTGACCGTCGGGTCCACACTCCAGCTCGACGAAACCCTGCAACAGATAGTCGACGTCGCGCGACATCTCCTCGAAGCGGACTACGGCGCGCTCGGCGTGAAATCCCCCGACGGACGCTTGTCCCGATTCATCCACTCCGGTTTGACTCAAGGGCAGGTTGCCAAGATCGGGCATCTTCCCGAAGGACACGGCCTGCTGGGCCTGGTCGTTCGAGAACCGTGCCCGGTTCGAACCGACCGAATCTCCTCGCATCCGTCCTCGGCAGGGTTTCCGACCAATCACCCGCCGATGGACACGTTTCTCGGTGTTCCGATCTTCGTCAGGGGCGAGGTGTTCGGCAGCATCTACCTCGCGGACAGCTCGGAACGGACTGCATTCGACGACCGCGACGAGGCTGTACTCCAGATTCTGGCAAATGCTGCGAGCATCGCCATCGACAATGCGCGTCTGTTCGAGGAATCCCGGACGCGAGAAGCCTGGCTCAAGGCCGTCGCCGCCGTCAATGCACGTCTGCTCAGCGGCGGATCCCGCGACGAGACGCTGGCGGAACTGGTTCGGACGACGCGGCACCTCACGGATGGAAATCTTGTGTGCGTCGTTCGCTACGACCTCGGCAGAGAGCCGGTAGTCCACGTCGCCGATGCTGCTGATTCCCAGCCTGTCCCCGCGACCGGATCAGCCGTCGATCTGTCCGGGACCGTGATCGACGACGCTGCGCGGAGCCGGCGGCCGATCTCTGCACCACATGGCAGTTCCGTTCCGGCACTGAATGTTTCCGGCGACGAATCAGTGGTCGCACTCCCCCTCTCCGGGACCTCGTTCGGCGGCGGTGTTCTCTTCGCGTCACGCCGCAGCAACCGCCCGTGGGGAGTGGACGAGATCGAGCAACTGACGGCGATGGCAGACATCGCTTCTGTCACTGTCGAATTCGCAGAACAGCAACGGAAAGAAAGACTGGTCGACGTCCTCGAAGATCGCGACCGAATCGCGCGGGATCTCCATGACCACGTCATCCAACAGCTGTTCGCCACCGGGTTGAGTTTGCAGGGGGTGCTGCAACGTCCAGGCGACGAGGACACCGTTCGAACCGTATTGGACACCTCTGTCGATCAACTCGATCGAACAGTCCGTGAAATCCGCACCGCAGTCTTCGACCTCCATACGAGCGAGATGTCTACTCCCACAAGCCTGCGGCGGCGACTACTCGATGCCGTCAACGGTCTGTCCGGCCACTCGTCGATCACTCCCAGCGTCACTTTCGAGGGAACCATCGACAGTTCCGTCCCGTCTCGACTTGCCCCGCATGCCGAAGCCGTTGTGCGCGAGGGCTTGAGCAACGCTCTGCGGCATGCACATGCCGATGCCATCGACGTCACCATCCGGGCCACCGAGGAGCTTGTCATCAGCATCGTCGACGACGGTGTGGGAATCGACCAGGCAACCAGAATCCACGGTCTCGACAACCTGGCGACCCGCGCTCGTCAGTGCGGAGGCTCGAGCAACATCACCAGCGAGAACGGTGTCACCGAACTGGTGTGGCGTGTTCCGCTGAGCCCCAGGCGAAGTCCGTTGCCGATCCAGCATCGTTGAGCGTCAGAGCGGATCCAGTTGGGCCTTGAGCAGGCAGAACTCGTTACCTTCCGGATCGGCCAGGACATGCCATTGTTCGTGTCCTGTCTGGCCGATGTCGGCCGGCCGCGCACCAAGACTCAACAGGCGTTCCAGTTCGGCCTCCTGATCGCGATCGGTGGCGTTGACGTCGATATGCAGGCGGGGCTTGCCCTTCTCCGGTTCGTCTCTGCGACTGAGGATGATCGTCGGCTGCGGACCACCGAACCCTTCGCGTGGGCCGATCTCCAACGAACCGTCGTCCATTCGATCGAGCACGACGAAGTCCAGGACCTCGCACCAGAACCGGCCCAGCACCTCGGGTTCCCGGCAACCGAGCACCAGTTCACTGATACGACATGCCATGACCATCTCGCTTTCTTTCGGCTCGTGAAGACAACTCTCTCGACCGTACCGGACCACGTGATCTACGCCATGCCTCTGTTCCGATCCTAGGGACCTTTTCCCCTCGTCCGAGTTCCCGGTCGCCACGATCATTGCGTTATGTTCCACAGTCCCAGGCATTCTCGGTCTTTCGTCACGTCGATGTGCGTAGGCGGCCGTCGTGGTTGATCTCGCGCCCCGGCCGGTCGGTGAGGTCGATTCCCCCGCCGATGCAATTCCCCGAACCGCTCCGAAGGGTTCGAAACTGGTCGAGATCCTCAGGACCACCGATCACAAGATGATCGGTCTGATGTACATCGTGACATCGTTTGCCTTCTTCTTGATCGGCGGACTGATGGCACTACTCATGCGCATGGAATTGACCGTTCCGGGAATGCAATTCCTGTCCAACGAGCAGTACAACCAGTTGTTCACCATGCACGGCACGATCATGCTCCTGCTGTACGCGACCCCGGTGTTCTTCGGATTCGCCAACTACCTCATGCCACTGCAGATCGGGTCGCCGGACGTGTGTTTCCCGCGACTCAACGCCTTCAGCTACTGGCTCTATCTCTTCGGCGGCCTGATCGCGTCCGCCGGATTCGTAACACCTGGTGGTGCGGCAGATTTCGGCTGGACCGCCTACGTACCGCTCACCAGCGAACTCCACTCCCCCGGCATGGGCGCCGACCTGTGGATCATCGGTCTCGCTCTCGGCGGCGTCGGCACCATCCTCGGCGCAGTCAACATCGTTTCGACGATCGTCTGCCTGCGCGCCCCGGGTATGACGATGTTCCGCATGCCGATCTTCACGTGGAATGCGCTGGTCGCCAGCATGCTGATCCTCCTCGTTTTTCCGCTGCTCGCTGCTGCCTTGATCGGACTGTGGGTGGACCGGCACCTGGGAGCGCACCTGTTCGACCCCGCCACCGGTGGAGTCATGTTGTGGCAGCACCTGTTCTGGTTCTTCGGCCATCCCGAGGTCTACATTCTGGCGCTGCCGTTCTTCGGCATAGTCTCGGAGATCTTCCCCGTCTTCAGCCGCAAGCCGATCTTCGGATACACCGGATTGGTCTACGCAACATTGGGAATTGCTGCACTGTCGATCGCTGTGTGGGCGCACCACATGTACGCAACCGGCGCCGTTCTCCTCCCCTACTTCTCGTTCATGACCTTCCTGATCGCAGTTCCCACCGGAGTCAAGTTCTTCAACTGGATCGGCACCATGTGGAAGGGGCAGTTGACTTTCGAATCGCCCATGCTGTTCTCCGTCGGCTTCCTGGTCACATTCCTGTTCGGCGGACTCTCCGGCGTCATCCTTGCCAGCCCGCCCTTGGACTTTCATGTCACCGACTCGTACTTTGTTGTCGCGCATTTCCATTACGTCCTCTTCGGAACAATCGCGTTCGCGACATACGCCGGAATCTACTTCTGGTTCCCGAAAATGACCGGCCGGATGTTGGACGAGAAGCTCGCCAAGATCCATTTCTGGTTGACCCTGATCGGCTTTCACGCGACATTTCTCGTCCAGCATTGGCTCGGCGCCCAGGGCATGCCTCGGCGGTACGCGGACTACCTCCCGTCGGACAATTTCACTCTTCTCAACACGATCTCGACCATCGGCGCGTTTGTGCTCGGAGCCTCGACGATTCCGTTCATCTGGAACGTTTTCAAGAGCTACCGGTACGGCCGAATTGTGACCGTCGACGATCCTTGGGGCTTCGGAAACTCGCTCGAATGGGCGACGTCCTGCCCACCACCGCGACACAACTTCACCGAACTCCCCCGAATCCGCAGTGAGCGGCCGGCATTCGAACTGCACTACCCCCACATGGTCGAAAGAATGCGCGACGAGGCGCATGTCGGACTGCTTGGTCACAAGTCGGTTTCCGACGTGAGAACTGAGGTGAAACAACATGAATGACGGCACGAAGCACCGAGCCTGGGCAGAAAGGCAGCAACACGAACGCCGAGCGAAACCCGGCCATCTCCTCGCCCCGTTGCTCGTGCTCATGTTCGCTGTCACGACGCTCGTGTGGTTGCCCCTGACGACTGCCGCGTGCTCGATAGTCGTCGCAGGATTGCTGTTCGGCACTGTCCTGCAAGCTAGTTCGCATTCAACAGACACAGCTCGAGGAGTTCACGATGAAGCCCGAACTATCGACTGACCTCATCACCTCGGAGTGGTCCGCGGACGGAGCGGTGGTCGTGTGCATCGACGGATCCCCGCTGCGCCCCGACGTGATCACGTGGGCGGCTGAGTTCGCACATCGGCACGGTCTCTGGATGCGAATCGTTTTCGTAGCTCCGAGCGCCGATCTGAACACCTCGGCATCGCCGACCGGCCTGTTCATGGAGGCCATTCAGATCGCCGAGTCGGTGTCGCCAGATCTTCGGATCCGGACCGATCTGATCTCCGGGGAGAACACCGCAATTCTCACCGCGCTGACAGCTGAGGCCGCCTTGATCGTCGCAACACAGGACGATCCCGCCGCACCTGGACCGACATGTTCGTTCGCAAGAGTCGGAACACCGCGTGAAAGCAGCGCTACGGCAGCCTTGCCGGTTGTCGTCGGTTTGGACGGAAGCGCCTACAGCGAAAGCGCTCTGGCCATCGCCTTCAAGGAAGCAGAGGCAGCGAACACCGAACTGGTCGTCGTTCACGCCGCGCCGCCAGAGGCCGAACTGCGTCGAGACGTCGCATCCGGGCACTCGCCCCAGCACTCGACGCCGCTGACGTGGCAACTGTCGGGTTGGGCCACGCTCTACCCTGGCGTCGCGATCCGTCAGATCGAGTTCGACGGCCCCTCGGTTGCCATTCTTGAACAACTCTCCACCGAGGCACGGCTTCTCGTCGTGGGTCGGCGTGGGCGAGGTTCGTTCGACGACACCGCTCTCGGCACCACGAGCAGTGCGATGATTCGAAAAGCACACTGCCCGGTCATCGTTGCCAGCGAAGCCTGAATCAGATCCTCACCCGGTCAGAAGCCGTAGCTGTGGATGGGTGCGAGCTGACCGGAGTGATGGGCTTCGATTACGAAACGCTCGTGGTCGACCAACTTCTCCGGGAGTTCGTCAACCGGCCACCACCGCAGATCTGCAGATTTCAACGGCTCCATCCGGCGTGGTTCACCCGACCACGTGCGGCATTCGTAGAAGAAGTCCACTCGATGATCCACCGGTTCGCTCCCGTCCGCGTGGCGGCGATGCAACACGGTCAGCGGCTTCAGTTCCGAGGAAAGCAACTCGACACCAAGTTCTTCCGCAGCCTCCCGAACGGCAGCGTCGATCGCCGACTCCCCCAGTTCGACGTGGCCCGCAGCAGCGTGAGCCCAGTATCCGTCCATGAATCCCGTGCCCTCGCGCAATTGCAGCAGCACCTCGCGCCGTTGTACCGGGTTGCTTCGACAGAACATCACGTACACCGCTGGTACCAGCGCAAATTGATCGGCCACACGACCACGCTATCGTGCGCGTGAAATGACGGCGCCCCGCGAGAACAAGCTCGCGGGGCGTCGTCGACGATCTGCTGGATCAGTTCACGTCGAACCGGTCGAGGTCCATCACCTTGGTCCAGGCTGCGGCGAAGTCCTCGGCGAACTTCTGCTTGGCGTCTGCGCTGGCGTACACCTCGGCGAGTGCACGCAGTTGCGAATTCGATCCGAAAACGAGATCGACCGCAGTTGCCGTGTACTTCGGATCGCCCGTCACGCGATCAACACCGTCGTAGACGTTTTCGTCCGTCTTCGACGGCTTCCACTCTGTACCCATGTCGAGAAGGTTGACGAAGAAATCGTTGGTCAACGTCTCGGGACGATCGGTGAACACCCCGTGACGGGTATTGCCGAAGTTCGCGTTCAGCGCGCGAAGTCCGCCGACCAGCACTGTCACCTCGGGCGGGGTCAGCGACAGCATGTACGCGCGGTCGACCAACAGAATCTCTGCCGGAATCTTCTCGCCTCCCTTGAGGTGGTTCCGGAATCCGTCGGCCCGGGGTTCGAGTACCTCGAACGAGTCGACGTCTGTCTGCTCCTGCGTTGCGTCCGTACGTCCCGGAGTGAACGAGACCGTGATGTCCTGTCCGGCGTTCTTCGCAGCCTGTTCGACGGCCGCTGTACCACCCAGAACGATCAGGTCGGCGAGAGAAACCTTGGCTCCACCAGCCTGGTTGAAGTCCTGCTGAACCCGCTCGAGAGTCTGAAGCACCGCGGAGAGAGCTGCGGGCTCGTTGACTTCCCAATTCTTCTGCGGCTCCAGTCGGATTCGCGCACCGTTGGCGCCGCCGCGCATGTCCGTGCTGCGGAAGCTCGCGGCAGACGCCCACGCCGTCGATACCAACTGCGAAATGGACAGCCCGGAGTCGAGAAGTCGACTCTTGAGGATCGCGATGTCTGCGTCCCCGATCAGTTGATCATCGGCCGAGGGAACCGGGTCCTGCCACAGCTGCGGCTCGGGAACCCAAGGTCCCAGGTAGCGCGTGACCGGTCCCATGTCACGGTGAAGGAGCTTGTACCAAGCCTTGGCGAACTCTTCGGCGAATTCTTCCGGATGATCGAGCCAGCGCCGGGTGATCTTCTCGTAACTCGGATCCAGGCGTAGGGACAGGTCGGTCGTCAGCATCGTCGGGGTGCGTCCGGCCGACGAATCGAACGGATCCGGGATGGTGCCCGCCCCCGCGCCGTCCTTCGGAATCCACTGCCACGCACCCGCCGGACTCTTGGTCAGCTCCCAGTCGTAGCCGTACAGAATCTCCAAGAAGGTGTTGTCCCACTTCGTCGGAGTGGGAGTCCACACGACTTCGAGACCACTGGTGATCGCGTCCTTACCCACACCCGTGCCGAAGGCACTCTTCCAGCCCAGTCCCTGCTGCTCGATGGGAGCACCTTCCGGTTCCGGTCCGACGAGGTCGGCCGGTCCGGCTCCGTGCGTCTTGCCGAAGGTGTGACCGCCGGCGATCAGCGCAGCTGTCTCCACGTCGTTCATCGCCATGCGGGCGAACGTTTCTCGGATGTCGCGGGCGGCCGCTACCGGATCCGGTTGCCCGTTGGGTCCTTCGGGATTGACGTAGATCAGGCCCATCTGCACGGCTCCGAGCGGTCCGGACAGCTCACGGTCTCCGCTGTAACGCTCGTCGCCGAGCCAGGTGTCCTCGGGACCCCAGTAGATCTCCTCGGGCTCCCAGATGTCTTCTCGGCCGAATCCGAAGCCGAAGGTCTTGAACCCCATCGACTCCAGGGCGCAGTTGCCCGCGAACACCAGCAGGTCGGCCCAGGAAACCTGCTTTCCGTACTTCTGCTTCACGGGCCAAAGCAGGCGCCGGGCCTTGTCGAGGCTGGCGTTGTCCGGCCAACTGTTGAGCGGGGCGAAACGCTGAGCACCTTGGCCGCCACCGCCGCGGCCGTCTGCAATGCGATAGGTGCCGGCAGCATGCCAGCTCATACGCACGAAGAGTCCGCCGTAGTGCCCGTAGTCGGCCGGCCACCAATCCTGCGACGCCGTCATCAACGCGATGACGTCGCGCTTTAGCGCCTCGACATCGAGCTTGGCGAATTCCTGGGCGTAATCGAAGTCGGCACCCATCGGATTCGACTTCGACGAATGTGAATGCAAGACAGAGAGATCCGGCTGATTCGGCCACCAGTCGCTGTTTGTTCTCGGACGATTCCCGGTAGGCGTCGGAGACGGGATTGCGGGGTTTTCACTTTCGCTGGTGCTCTCGGTGTTTCCGTCGTGAGCAACCGGGCAACTATCGGACACGGTAATCCCTCCATGAGCGAGTAGAACGGACTTCGATCACGTTTGTGATCGCAAACTCTGAGTTGTCGAGCAGTCGGGACACAGGCCCCAGTAAATGACCTCGGCTTCGTCGAGAACGAAACCGTTGTGCGCCGACGGCGTCAAACACGGTGCCTCTCCGACTGCGCAGTCGACATCTGCAACGACCCCACAGGACCGGCAGACGACGTGATGATGGTTGTCGCCGACGCGTGACTCGTACAGCGCCACCGATCCGGACGGTTGGATCCGCCTGATCAGCCCGGCGTCGGTGAGAGCGTGCAACACGTCGTAGACCGCCTGCCGCGACACCCCCGGCAGAACAGCCCGCACAGCATCGAAGACAGTCTCGGTGGCTGCGTGTGGGCGTGCATGCACAACCTCGAGCACCGTGACTCTGGGACGAGTCACGCGAAGCTCAGCGTTACGCAGTTGGGCTGCATAATCCGGCGTCGAAGGCACCTTTCCACTATTGCGCAATCTTCTGGACTGAACCCAGACTTTCGCGAAAATCATCGCGGACAGGGCCCTCCCGACCGATTCGTCCGTGCTGGAAGTGAGCCGGATTCCTCGCTGTTTCTCACGCCCCCAACAGCGCCTTCAGGTTTGTTGCGCGTCGACGCGTCCTGCTGTGTGGTTCCACAAACTCCGACAATCTCCCCTTCGTCCAACTACCGTGAAAGGGAGAATCCGCCGAGGTCAGGAGTGCTCGTGCCCAAACTGGAGATCAAGAGGAAGTCAGAACTCTCACGGCAGGAAGTCGCCGACCGACTCATCGCCCTCGGTCAAGCCCTCGCCAGTGGATCGGAAGTGGAGCTGGGGTCGGGTGGGGACTCGATCGAAATCAGTGTTCCGGAACAGGTTCGGTGGGAACTCGAGATCGAAGTCGACGGCAACGAAGTCGAGATAGAAATCGAGATCCACTGGCGCGACGACCCCCAGGAAGAATCGGAAGAGAAATCTCCGCCTCCCGCCAAAGCAGTTCGTCGCAGCCGACCACGCAAGAGCACTGCCACATAGGCCGAACTCGAACACGGTTGTCAGGCACTTACGGAGACGCCGACACCTCGAGAGACACGACGCGCAGCAGTGCTCGGAGATCACTCTCGATCCGTCGAAACAGTTGATACACAACGATGAATCCGGCGATACCGCCCAAACACAGCGCACGGACTGTTGCGTTGAGTTCCTCACCGGCACCCGAACCGACAAAACTGAGCCCCGCGATTCCCACCAGTGGAACCGACGCCGCGACTGCGAGGTAACGCGTGCTGCTCCGACCCAACGAGCGAATATCGCGTCCGTCGTCGCTTCGTAACTCGCCGTGTGACAACAAGATCGGATACAGACATCGAACCGAGTAGTACGTCAGGATGAAGAACGGATACGCGACGGCGACGGCCCCGCACACCGCCAACGACGACATCAGGTGCACGTAGGCTCGCTGCGGAATTCCGCCGGCGGCAATCTGCAATGCGACCGGATATGCGATACCGGCCAGAACCCACAGACCGAATGCGATCACCACCGCGCGATGTCCGACATTCAGCGTCGCGGTACGCGCTTTGTTCAAGACCTCCGCGCTGTACGTCTGACCGTTGCGCAGTCCGTGAGGCACGGTGAGTGCAAGCCGACACCAATACAGGATCGCTGCGGCACCGAGAGAGAACGCAGCCACTCCGATGACCAGATGAACCTGCTCGAGATGCTGCTGAGCCTGCGGCGAGAGACCCGAGATGATCAGCATCTTGTTGTAGTAGTAGTTGTAGCCCGCCGCAAGAAGATTCGGAATTCCGATCGCGACAAGCACTATCGGCAGCGCCCACTTCCACAACGTCGAACGTGGACTCCCTTCCGGTGGGTCCACAAGATTGCGAGCAGACCGGTCCAGACACAGTGCGAACTGACGAGCCAACTTTCGGCCGCCAGACCACCTTCCGTCTCTCTCCGGCGAGAGAGACTTGACCAGAACTCGGCGCAGCGCCGGCGGACAGTCGTCCGGTAGCCGTGCCTCGGCTGCGGGATCCACCCCGCGCCGGCGGGCCTCGAGCGCCTTCTTGGGCGACGGTGGGTTCTCCCCCGATCCGTCGTCCGTGAAAGGCCTACTCCCGGTGAGGAGTTCCCACAACATCACGCCGAGTGCGTAAATGTCGCTACGGGTGTCGAGTGTGCCAGGCGCCCCCACCGCACAGGCCTCCAATTGCTCCGGAGACATGTAGGCAAGCGAGCCTCCGACAAAACAAGCAGCGTCCTCGGTCGAAACCTCCTCGCTCGAGCTGACGTTGAAGTCGGCGAGCTTGGGGATGCCTTCGACACTGAGCAGTACGTTCGCCGGCTTGATGTCCCGATGTAATACGCCGTGCTCACGCGCATACTCGAGGGCATCGGCCAGTCGCATCCCCATCCAGGCCACGGTCTCCGGCCACGACATCGCAGCGATCTCGCTCCTCAGGCTCGTCTCGCTGGGCTTCATCTCTCCCTTCTTCGCCAGGGTCTTGTCGATGGCGTCGAGAAGTAGTTGTCCGGACCGCTGCGCCTGCGGTGTCACGCGGACAAGTTTGACCACGTCGAGCAGGGTCCCACCCGGCACGTATTCCATGAACAGGACTCGCAGTGCGCGTTCCTCGAGCAACCGTTGATCGAAGACCCGGACGATGTTGGGATGGTCGAGCTGGGCGAGAGTCTGCGGCTCGACTCCGACGTTGCGCGAGATTTTCAACGCAACCCACCGCTGCATCGACAGTTGCCGAGCGAGGAACACTCGGGCGAATGCGCCGTGCCCGAGTTCCAACACCAGCTCGAAATCGTCCAGGTGCTGCCCGATTTCGAACTCGTCGAAACCCGACAGTCCCAACATCATCACGTCTTCGCGACCGGCCATCGAATCACGGTCGAACATCTGCTCGAAACTCTCTGCCTGCAAGGGAAACTCGCTGAGGTACTCGGCTGCTGCGACGTCCTCCCCACCCTGCTTCCGCAGCCGGAACTCCTCGTACAGGAGCTCGGCCGGTAATGGTTCTTCGAGTAATTCGGGATACTCGGCACAGTAATCCGTCAGCCGTTTCGGGCAATCATTTTTCAGCCAGCGGTACTCCATGTCGATTCCGACCAGTTCGATCAGCGCCGCCCGACGAATCTTGGCTGGATCAGGCAGATAATCGCTCAGGTCGGACGGGGTTCGCCCCTCCTCCCACTCCGCCACAAGGCGGCCGAGGCCGTCTGCACCGTTCTGGCCGTCACGCACCACCGGCAGCGTTGAGGGGCGCAACTCGGTGACGGTGCCCCGTTCGGTCAGGGGCCCGCTCGCGATTGTCGCGTCACTGGCCTGCGCACCACGTTCATTCATGACACTTCTGTTCCGCACCTCGATCACAATGAATCGGAGTGACTCACTTCAGCGTAACCCCGGTGGTACTCCAGACCCCAGCGAATCTATTCGGCGTGAACTGCCGACTCCGTGCCGATGCGAACGAGTTCGTCGCGCTCTTTGATTTTGATCCGATCACGCCCATGCTTCACACCGAGGGCACGTTCGGCGGCATCGATGCGAAGCCATCCGTCCCAATCGACGGGCTCCACTCTGCCGGCCCCGAGGACCTCCGCGATCCGGCCGTGACCGGCTCGACGCTCGTATGCCGAATCAAGTTGGTGCAGCATCGTTTCGACTGTCTGGCGAGCGTCTGGCCGCGCCGCACCGATCAGCCCGGCGGCACCTCGCTTCATCCAGCCCGTCACGAACAAGCCCGCGATCGGTAGACCGCTCTCGTCGACCGCTGCGCCGCCCTGGTGCGCAACATTGCCGCGTCCGTGATCGAAAGGCACCCCGGCAAGTGGCGTCCCGAGAAATCCGATTGCCCGGTACACAGCTTGAACCGGATAGTCGGTACAGATACCCGAAGCGGTGACGTGACCATATCCGTCCGGGTCTGTCCGCTCGACGCGGAGTGCTTCGACTTTCCCGCTGCCGAGAATCTCCGCCGGCTGTCGGTAGAAGTGCAGGTGAACTCGGCGCCGGGAAGTCCGATCGGCAGAAGCAGCGTCCGCGAAACCACGGAGTGTCTCGACTGTCAGTCGGGTGTGCGCCAACTGTTTGGTCATCCGCTCGACATGCCGGTCCGGTACGACATCGACAGAATCGACGACAACATCTACGCCGGGTAGTTCACCGAGAGCGCGCAACTCGTTCGGGGAGAAGCGAGCGTCGGCTGGTCCGCGCCGGACAAAGATGTGTACTTCGCGAACTCGACTGCCGGCGATCCCTTCCCGAACTTGGTCGGAGACGTCCGTGGCCTGCAGCGATTGCGCCTCGGCGAGGAGCATACGGGTGACGTCGAGTGCGACGTTGCCACCTCCGATCACTGCGACCGATTCCGCGTTCAGCGGCCACTGCGGCGAGCTGTCCGGGTGATCGTTGTACCAACCGACAAACTCGGCGCCACCGAAAGAACCTGGAAGCTCGACGCCGGGAATGTCGAGAGGTGCATCCCGCGGCGCACCGGTTGCAATGATCACGGCATCGTAGGACGAACGTAGGTCATCGACGGAAAGGTCCTTTCCGATCTCCACGTTGCAGAACAGCCGGAACTCACTGGCGACCAGCGTGGTGTGCAGAGAATGGGCGAACTTTTCGGACTCGGGGTGCCCTGGTGCGAGACCGTAGCGCACCAGTCCGTACGGCGTCGGTAGACGCTCGAACACGTCTGTCTTGGTGCCGGGCGCAAGTTCGGCGAGAACGCCGGCGGCGTGGATTCCCGCCGGCCCCGCTCCGACGATCGCGACACTGAGCGGTGGTGAGAAGAATCGGGGCGCCGCAGGCGGGGATACCGCTGGACCTCTGGCGTTGATCATCCCCCGAGGCTAGGACCTCAACTGCGCTGGAGATCAAGTCCGCTTTCAGCAGCCCGCTTTTCAGTAACCCTGCTCTGCAGGCTTGTGCTCGGTTGTGTAGCGGTAGAAGTCCGCTAGTTGGAGTTCGCCGGCAGCTGCCTCGTCGACTATGACGGTCACGTGTGGATGCAGCTGCAGCACCGACGCCGGGCAGAATGCCGAGACCGGACCTTCGACCGCGGCCCGGACGGCGGGCGCTTTGCGGGCGCCGTCCGCGATCAGGACGAGATGCCGTGCATCACTGATGGTTCCGAGCCCTTGCGTGATCACATGATGCGGTACGTCGGCTGGGTCTGCGAAGAACCGTGCATTGTCGGCGCGGGTCCTCTCGGTCAAGGTCTTCACTCGGGTGCGCGATGCAAGCGAGGAGGAGGGCTCGTTGAAACCGA
>NZ_CAURKP010000112.1:0-17615 GCF_963525155.1 uncultured Rhodococcus sp. | reverse complement strand
GAGGCGCAAACCAACCGGATCCTGTGCCCCTGCCACCAGTCGCAGTTCGACGCACTGACCTACGGCAAGCCGATCTTCGGTCCCGCTGCTCGCGCACTTCCGCAGTTGCCTATTACAGTGAACGAAGAGGGCTTCCTGGTCGCCGACGGTGACTTCATCGAAGCACTCGGCCCGGCATTTTGGGAGCGTCGACCGTGACCACAACAACAACCAAACCGTCCAAGATCAGCGCGGCAGCGGCTGGACAAGCGGAGGCTATGGACTCCCGCTACCACCTCGCCGCAGGCATGCGCCGGCAGATCAACAAGGTCTTCCCGACGCACTGGTCCTTCATGCTCGGCGAGATCGCGCTCTACAGCTTCGTGATCCTGCTGATCTCCGGTGTGTTCCTGACGCTGTTCTTCGATCCGTCGATGGCACACGTCGTCTACCAGGGCGCATACCAGCCGCTTCGCGGTGTCACGATGTCTCGCGCCTACGAGACGACCCTGAACATCTCCTTCGAGGTGCGCGGCGGTCTCTTCGTTCGCCAGATTCACCACTGGGCTGCACTGATGTTCGCGGCGTCGATCATCGTTCACCTCGCTCGCATCTTCTTCACCGGCGCCTTCCGTCGCCCACGTGAAGCGAACTGGGTCATCGGCTGCCTGCTGCTCATCCTGGCGATGTTCGAAGGCTTCTTCGGTTACACCATCCCCGACGACCTGCTCTCGGGCACCGGCCTCCGCGCCGCCTTCGGTGGTATCACGATGAGTATCCCGATCGTCGGTACCTGGATGCACTGGCTGATCTTCGACGGCGACTTCCCCGGCGACCTCATCATCCCGCGTCTCTACGTCGCTCACGTGCTGCTGTTCCCGGGCATCATCCTGGCTCTGATCGCCGGCCACCTCGCGTTGGTCTGGTACCAGAAGCACACGCAGTTCCCCGGCCCCGGCCGTACGGAACAGAACGTCGTCGGCGTCCGCATCCTCCCGGTCTTCGCGATGAAGGGTGGCGCGTTCTTCGCCATGACCTTCGGCGTGCTCGCACTGCTCGGTGGTCTGTTCCAGATCAACCCCGTGTGGAACATCGGTCCGTACAACCCGTCACAGGTCTCGGCAGGTTCCCAGCCCGATATCTACATGATGTGGACGGACGGCCTTGCTCGACTGTGGCCGGCGTGGGAGATCTACCTGTTCAACCGGTACACGATCCCTGCAGTGTTCGCCGTCGCCCTGATCATGGGCCTCGTCTTCGCACTGTTGATCGCGTACCCGTGGATCGAGAAGCGTCTCACCGGAGACGACGCTCACCACAACATCCTGCAGCGCCCGCGCGACGTGCCGGTCCGTACCGCTATCGGTGCGATGTCCATCGCGTTCTACCTGGTGCTCACGATCTCCTGCATCAACGACATCATCGCGTACCACCTGCACATCTCGCTGAACGCAATGACGTGGATCGGCCGTATCGGCATGGTCATCCTTCCGCCCATCGCGTACTTCGTGACTTACCGGTTCTGCATCGGCCTGCAGCGCAGTGACCGTGCAGTCCTCGAACACGGCATCGAGACCGGCATCATCAAGCGGATGCCGAACGGCCAGTACATCGAGATCCACCAGCCGCTCGGCCCCGTCGACGAGCACGGACACCCGATCCCGCTCGAGTACCAGGGTGCTGCTGTCCCGAAGAAGATGAACAAGCTCGGCCTCGCCGGCAAGCCCGGTAGCGGTAGCCTGATCACCGCTGACCCAGTCGAGGAGAGCGAGGCTCTCGAAGCCGCTCATCACGAAGCTGAGCACGAGCAGCTTCAGATCCTTCTGGACTACCAGAACCGAACCAACGGCAAGTCCGATGGTTCCAGTGGAGAACCCCACTAATAACTTCAGTTGCCCCGTGAGGCCCCGAACCGGAGTCCGGTTCGGGGCCTCACTCGTTCTCTGAGCGATTCAGTATGGACAACCTCCAAGTGGGCACCACTCCCCCGGTTCGTCGTCTGAGCGCCGACAACAGCAGGCACTACGCTTTGCTAGACCTCGAGCACAGTCGAATAGTGCTCCACCGTCGGGAACGGCTCGTAGAAGTGATGGAGAAGTTCTCGCCACTTCTCGTATCCTGGCGACTTACGGAACCCGATGGTGTGTGACTCCACGTCTTCCCACTCGACCAGCAGGAGATATCGCTCCGGTGATTCCAGGCAGTGCGAGAGCCGCAGCCTGATGAATCCGGGAACCTCGGAGATGATGGTTCGGGCCACGTCGAATGCGGCCTCGAATTGCGCTGACTGCGACGGATCGACCTGCAGGACGGCATGTTCGAGAATCATCTACCGAGTGTTGCACGTTCTCGGGAGTCCCCTCGAGGCGTTGTCGCCTGGTGAGATACTCGGACCATGACATCCCATGCACGCGGCACCTTCGAGATCGATCTTCGCCCCGCCGATCCTGAGCTCTCCGGACGCGTCGGACGCTTCGAGTTCGACAAGACGTTCATCGGCGGCGTCGAGGGCACGTCGTCCGGCCTGATGCTGTCCGCGGGCGATCCGACAGCCGGTGCAGCGGGCTATGTCGCTTTGGAGTTTGTCACGGGGCAGGTCGACGAAGCTGTGGGATCGTTCGCCCTGCAGCAGTTCGGTCAGATGATCGACGGAACGCAGAAGCTTCTGTACGAGATCGTGCCGGGGTCCGGAACCGGCGAGTTGAAGGGCATCGCAGGCACTCTCGAGCTGGAGGTCGTCGACGGTCTGCACCGCTACGACCTCGAATACTCGCTCCACGATTGACAGAGAGCGGTTGTTGACAGGCACCCTCCTACCACCGAAACTCACATAAACGACAACAGAGGCGCCGTACCCGGGTGGGTGCGGCGCCTCTGTTCGAGTGCGGGTGAAACTAGTGCTTCTCGGGTCCGGTGTAGTACTCGAACACCAGGCCTGCGGCTGCGGCGAGCACACAGACAACTGCGACTGCGATGAGCCACGGCTGGAAGTACGCCAGCGACACTGCCGCGAGTGCAGCAGCAGCGGCAAGCAGGATCGGCCAGAAGCTACCCGGGCTGAAGAAGCCCAGTTCTCCTGCACCATCCGAGATTTCAGCGTCGTCGTAGTCCTCGGGACGGGTGTCCAGACGACGGGCGACGAAGCGGAAGTAGGTACCCACGATGAGCGTCAGACCTGCAGACAGGACGATGGCCGTCAGTCCGGCCCACTCGATACCTGTGCGTGACAGAGCGGTGAACACTCCGTAGATGATCGCGACGAGAATGAAGAACATCGTCAGGATCTCGAAGAGCTTGGCTTCGATCTTCATATCAGCACTTGTCCTTGTTCAGTGAAGAGGCTGGCCGGCTCAGTTGCCTGCAGTGGCGACGGTTGCCTGACGGTACTCGCGGTCGGTGTTGAACGGCGTGGTCGACGTAGCCACCGGCGACTGACCGATTGCCTGCAGAGCCTCAGCGGTCGTCAGACCACCCTTGCCCTCCGCGTCACCCTTGCGCAGTTCGATGTACTTGGCGAAGTCCTCCGGCGAAACCGCACGAACCTCGAAGTTCATCATCGCGTGGAACGTGCCACACATTTCTGCACAACGCCCGACGAACGCGCCTTCCTTCTCGATCTCACTGATCTGGAAGATGTTGTCCGAGTGGTTCTCCTTGGGGTTCGGGAGAACGTCACGCTTGAACAGGAACTCAGGCACCCAGAAAGCGTGGATGACGTCCGAGGAAGCAAGTTCGAACTGGATCCGCTTGCCGGTGGGCAGAACGAGGATCGGGATCTCCTGGCTGGAGCCGACGGTCTCGATCTTGTCGTAGTGCAGGTAGCTCAGGTCCTCGGTGCTGTTGCCGTGGATCGGGCCGGGGACTTCTTCCCCGTGTTCGTTCACGGTGGAGCCCTCGGTCTTTGCAGCCTCTTCGGCCTCGACGTCGATTCCGTTGTACTTGGCGGAGCCGTCACCGAACTCGATGGAGCGGTAGCCGAACTTCCAGTTCCACTGGAAGGCCGTGACGTCTACGACGACGTCAGGATTGTCCGTCTTGTCCAGAACATGGTTCTGAACGATGACGGTGAAGTAGAAGAGAACCGCGATGATGACGAAGGGAACTGCCGTGTAACCGAGTTCGAGCGGCACGTTGTATGCCGTCTGACGCGGGAATTCCGGCGAGTCCTTCTTCTTGCGGTGGAAGATGACGGCCCAGAAGACCAACCCCCACACCAGCACACCCATGACGAGGGCGGCTACAACCGACCACGTCCACAGCTCACGCATGCGCGTCGCCTCCGGGGTGATGCCCGAAGGCCACCCGAAACGAAGCACTTCGTTGTCGATGGAGCAACCCGACAGCAGCAAGGCAGCAATGCCCAGAGATACTGCCAGCCCCGCTCGCCGAAGGATCCGACCTTGCGCCACGTTCACGCCTTCCTGATCGCCACAAAATTCAACTAGGGCATGCCCGGAGGGAAGGCCCAATTACTACGCAGCGTAGACCAAAGCCGGGCGCTATCCATCCTCGGGTCCTCGCCCGTGTCGCGGCGGACGTCACACAGCTCTCTCAGGTGCTGCTCAGGAACGGCTCAGGTCGTTTCGGCGACGCACATCACGTCGATTCGTTCCGCCGCGATCGGCAGGGACGTCGATCTGCGGCATACTTTCGTCAAGAGTTCGTTGACCTCTCCCCGACACTCGTGTCCGGGAGCCTTCTGTACAAAAATTCTGAATCGAGGAACCGGACGCTGTGTGTGGACTGCTCGGGCTACTGACATCTGGCGGAACCAGCGAGGACGCCGTCTCGCGGGTCGACCAGGCGATGCATTGCCTTCGTCACCGCGGGCCGGACGAACACGGGACGTGGAACGACGATCACCTCGTCTTCGGGTTCAACCGCCTGGCGATCATCGACATCGCTCATTCCCACCAGCCGCTGCGTTGGGGCCCACCGGAGAACCCGGAGCGTTATGCGCTCACGTTCAACGGCGAGATCTACAACTACTTGGAGATCCGCGCCGAACTGGTCAAGGACCACGACGCCAAGTTCTTCACCGAGGGCGACTCCGAGGCCATCGTCGCTGCATTCCACTACTGGGGTGAGGACGCGGTCCGGCGCCTGCGCGGAATGTTCGCGTTCGCGATCTGGGACACCGACACACGCGAGCTGTTCATCGCGCGCGATCCGTTCGGGATCAAGCCGCTGTTCATCGCGACCGGCGCCGGCGGCACCGCGTTCGGCAGCGAGAAGAAGAGCCTGCTCGAACTCACCGATCTGATCGGCATCGGTACCGAGCTGGATCCGCGTGCCATCGAGCACTACACCGTTCTGCAGTACGTACCGGAGCCGGAAACACTGCACAAGCAGATCCGACGCCTGGAGTCGGGCAGCTTCGCTCGGGTGCGTCCGGGCGAGGAGCCCACGTTCACGCGGTATTTCACGCCGAAGTTCCCGGCCAAGCCTTTTGCACCTGGCACCGAGAAGGCGCGCTACCAGGAAATCGCCGAGGCACTCGAGGATTCGGTCGCCAAGCACATGCGCGCCGACGTCACCGTCGGTTCGTTCTTGTCCGGTGGTATCGACTCCACGGCGATCGCGGCGCTGGCGATGCGCCACAACCCCAACCTGATCACCTTCACGACAGGTTTCGAACGTGAGGGCTATTCCGAGGTCGACGTTGCTGCAGAATCCGCCGCAGCGATCGGCGCGAAGCACGTCGTCAAGGTGGTCTCCCCCGCCGAGTTCGCCGCTGCCATTCCCGAGATCGTCTGGTACCTCGACGACCCGGTGGCCGATCCGGCATTGATTCCGCTGTGGTTCATCGCGAAGGAAGCGCGCAAGCACGTCAAGGTCGTGCTGTCCGGCGAGGGTGCCGACGAGCTGTTCGGCGGCTACACGATCTACCGTGAGCCGTTGTCGCTCAAGCCTTTCGAGTACCTCCCCAAGGGACTGCGTCGGGCTGCCGGCAAGTTGTCCGAACGCATCCCGGACGGCACTCGCGGCAAGAGTCTGCTCAACCGCGGTTCCTTGACGCTCGAGGAGCGCTACTACGGAAATGCTCGTAGCTTCAACGACGCCCAGCTCCGCGCCGTCCTGCGCGATTTCCGCCCCGAGTGGACTCACCAGGACGTCACTGCGCCGATCTACGCGCAGTCACGGGACTGGGATCCGGTTGCGCGGATGCAGCATCTCGACCTGTTCACCTGGCTGCGCGGCGACATCCTCGTCAAGGCAGACAAGATGACGATGGCCAACTCGCTGGAACTGCGTGTGCCGTTCCTCGATCCCGAGGTCTTCGACGTCGCGTCACGCGTACCGCTCGATCAGAAGATCACGAAGGACACGACCAAGTACGCACTGCGCCAGGCCCTGGAAGGCATTGTGCCGCACCTTGTTCTGCACCGTGCGAAGCTCGGATTCCCGGTTCCCCTGCGCCATTGGCTGCGCGGCACCGAACTCTTCGACTGGGCACATCTGCAGATCGAGGAGTCGGGTACCGACCACATCTTCGACAAGCAGGCCGTCGTGAAGATGCTCAACGATCACCGCGAGGGCGTGTCCGACCACAGCCGACGCCTGTGGACCGTCCTGACCTTCATGGTCTGGCACGGAATCTTCGTGGAGAAGCGCATCGTGCCGCAGATCCAGGAGCCGGTGTACCCGGTCAATATCTAGGCCTTCGGCCCCGTGAGCGGTTAGGGAGTCTCCGGACTCCTCAACCACTCACGGGGCGGAGCCCTACTTCGGCAGGATCGTCGCGATCTCGTCCGCTGCCGCGCTGCCGTATGCGTCGGTAAGGCGCTTGAGTGCCTCGTCGCGATTGAACACCCACTCCTGCGTTCCCACGGTCTCGAGAATCAACACAGCGACCAAAGATCCCAACTGTGCAGCACGCTCGAAGCTCAGACCGGCGCCGTGTGCGAGCAGGAACCCGGCGCGGAAGCCGTCACCAACGCCCGTCGGATCCACCTTGCCGGTCTCGGGCACTACGTCGACGCGCACCCAATTACCTTCGGCGTCAACAATTTCCACACCCTTGGAGCCGAGGGTGGTGACACGGATGCCGACCTGCGCGCGGATCTCTTCCTCGCTCAGACCAGTCTTCTGCTGAAGCAGACCCCACTCGTACTCGTTGGTGAACAAGTACTTCGCGCCGTGAATGAGCGCCTTGGCCTCGTCACCGGACAGGCGGGCAAGCTGCTGCGACGGATCCGCTGCGAACGGAATCCCGAGCAGACGGCATTCGTCGGTATGGCGAACCATGGCCTCGGGGTCGTTGGCGCCGATCAGCACCAACTCGACTGCGCCCGCAGTCTTGGCCACTGCCGCGAGTTCGATCTCGCGAGCCTCGCTCATCGCACCGGGGTAGAACGACGCGATCTGCGCCATGTCCTCGTCGGTGGTGCACACGAAACGCGCCGTATGTGCCTTGTCCGAGATACGGACCGCGCTGCAGTCGACGCCGTTGTCCTCGAGCCACGTGCGGTACTCGGCGAAGTCGGCACCGACTGCGCCGACGAGTAGCGGGGACCCACCGAGCACGCCCATGGCGTAAGCGATGTTGCCGCCGACACCACCGCGGCGAATCACGAGATCGTCGACCAGGAAACTCAGCGAAACGTGGGCGAGCTGATCGGCGAGGAGCTGATCGGCGAAGCGGCCGGGGAAGCGCATCAAGTGGTCGGTGGCGATGGAACCGGTTACCGCAATAGTCACGGATCGTGGCCTTTCAGCGAAGTGAGTACAAGAATGAAAGAGGAGCAAAAGTTCACGTTACCGCCCGTAGCGCCGTCATCGGCGCCCGAGCTGTCGGATCGGAACGGTCTACGTACGAGTCACCACAAACAACTGACGCGAAACCGAATGTCGGTTCCGCGTCAGTTGTTCGTGAATTGAGTTGTGATCGACAGACTCAGTTGAACGAGTCACCGCAGGCGCAGGAGCCTGTTGCATTGGGGTTGTCGATCGAGAAGCCCTGCTGCTCGATGGTGTCGAGGAAGTCGATGGACGCACCTTCGACGTACGGCGCGCTCATCCGGTCGACAACCAGGTTGACGCCGTTGAAGTCGACAGTGAGGTCACCGTCGAGCGTGCGGTCGTCGAAGAACAGCTGGTACTTCAGTCCGGCACAGCCGCCGGGCTGCACTGCGATACGCAGCGCGAGGTCGTCGCGACCCTCCTGATCGAAGAGTGCCTTCGCCTTGGCGGACGCGGCCTCGGTCATCTTGACGCCGTGGGTGGCGGTCTCGTTCTGCACAGTCATGGGCTCTCCCTAATGTTCGTACCAACCCGTGAACGCTTCAACGGTACGCCGCTGCCGACTTATTCCCGCCAGTCCTTTACCGGGTGCGATTCGTCTTCATCCTATCCGGTCTTCCAGACACGGCAACGGCGCGTCGGCGCTTGTGGATCCTCACCTCCGGACGCCGCGCCAGAAGTTCCACTCGCGCGCCGTGTGTTCGGCGAGTCCCTCGAGACACGCCGACGCCTCCTCCATCGCACGTTCCACCGACCCGGCGAAATCCGTCACCGACTTCGCCGCGACTATCGAGGTCGACGCATAGTCCGCCTCGTCGAGCGTCACCTGGCCGGCAAAGACGAGCGTCGGAACGCCGTGCGCTGCCCCCGCCGAAGCGAGCGTTGTGACGAGTTTGCCGCGCAGAGATTGGTGGTCGAACTTGCCTTCGCCTGTGATCACCAGGTCAGCGGAAGCCAGTAGCGCGGCCTGTCCGGTGCGATCCGCGACGACGTCGGCCCCGGATCGCCGCTGTGCACCGAGCGCAAAGAGCGCGGCACCGATACCACCCGCGGCGCCGGCACCCGGAAAATTCGACACTCGTTTTCCGGTGACGGACTCCAACTGTTCGGCCCATCTCGCGTTGCTCGCTTCGAGGACTGCGACGGCTTCGGCGTCGGCGCCCTTTTGCGGGCCGAACACCGCTGCCGCACCGTGCTCGCCGAGAAGTACGTGTTCGACGTCGGTGGCGGCGACCAACTGAATGCCTGCCGTAGCCGCCGTTGCAGCCTCCAGGCCGCCCAGCGCCTCCACCAGTCCACGTCCCCCGTCGGTGCAGCAACTCCCACCGAGTCCGACGACAACCGTCTTCACGCCTGCCTCGAGCGCGACAGCGATCAGCTCTCCCACGCCGCGACTGTGCGCGGCGAGTGCGGTGCCCCGCGTCGGCGGACCTCCGAGCAGGCCGAGCCCGACGGCCTCGGCGGACTCGATGTACGCCGTGTCCGACTCGAACAGCCACGTGGCGTCGACGGCGGCGGTCAAAGGCCCGGACACCCGTGCAGTCCGGATGTCGCCCCCGACCGTGGCCAAGACGTCGACGAATCCCGGACCACCGTCGGATTGTGGCGCGATGACGACGTCGTCGCCGGGTCGACCGCGCCGCCAGCCGGCAGAAATGGATTCGGCCGCCGCGACGGCAGTCAGGGTTTCGCCGAATGAATCCGGAGCAACTATTACCCGCATAACCGAAGTCTAAGAGTCCCGAATGACCCCGATGTTTCACGATCTCGCGCGTTTCAGTGCCTCGGGCGATTGGGTTTTTCAGAAAGACCGAGGTCGGTTTCCCAGACCGTGCACTTATCCAATAGCCTGGAGGTGTGAAATTGCTACGCCGCGGTGACTCAGACAACTCCGACAAACGTGACGTCGAGGGCACTGAGGCATCCTCGGCCTCCGAAGAGGCGCCCATCGAGCAGGTGGGCAAGGGCCGCCCCACACCCAAGCGTCGTGACGCCGAGGCGAAGAGGCGTGGCCCCGTTGCCCCTGCCCCGCTGACCGCGAAGGAAGCCCGCGCCCGCCGCAAGGCGACCCGCGGCTCCAAGGAGGACCGCAAGGCCGAAGCCGCCGAGCGTCGCGCATCGTCGGCAGACCGCCGCGCCCGCATGCTCGCCGGCGAGGACAAGTACCTGCTCCCCCGCGACAAGGGACCGGTTCGCGCCTACGTCCGTGACTTCATCGACGCTCGCCGCAACCTCGTCGGGCTGTTCATGCCGCTCGCGTTGATCCTCATCATGACCATGTTCGTCACGCCCGCGCTCCAGCAGATCGTCACACTGGCAATGCTCGTGATGATGCTCTTCATGGTCGGTGAAGGCATCTGGCTCGGTCGCATGATCAACAACCGCGTCGCCGAGCGCTTCCCCGACAGCACCGACGGCGGATTCAAGCTCGGCTGGTACGCGTTCGTTCGCGCGTCGCAGATCCGTAAGCTGCGCGCACCGAAGCCTCGTGTGGGGCCGGGCGACGCAATCTGAGCGTGACGAACACGTATAGAACATTGGTCCTCGGCGGCGCGCGGTCTGGTAAGTCCGCGCACGCCGAGGATTTGGTTTGTGGAGGCCACCTACCCGAAAGTTCGGCACCGATCCGGTACCTGGCGACGGCAAGGCGCGATGTCTCCGACGCAGACTGGGAGAGCCGGATCGACCAGCACCGCAACAGGCGGCCTTCCCATTGGTCGACTGTCGAAACCGCAGATGCCGGCGACCTCGCGGCACAGCTCGAAAGCGATTCACACACAGCGACGTTGGTCGACGATCTGGGAACGTGGCTGACCACGGAACTCGATCGGCAAGGCGCCTGGGACGCTCCGCGCGGCACCGTCACTCCCGCTGCGGACAGCCTGGTCGCCAGTGTCGAGAACTATCGTGGACACCTGGTGCTGGTCAGCCCCGAAGTGGGTTTGGCCGTCATCCCCGAGACGCGGTCCGGACGATTGTTCCGCGACGAGATCGGCACTCTCAACGCTCGTATCGCCGCGGTGTGCGATCGTGTCGTACTAGTGGTTGCAGGGTTACCGCTCATCTTGAAAGATACTGCTGCACAACCGGAAGGCACGATGTGAGTACCGAGGCCAATCCAGGGGCCATTTCAGGGGCGAATCCAGTTGCCAACCCAGCTTCCAACCCTGACGTCGCGCCAGTCAGTAGCGCCGACTTCGAACCCGTCACCCCGCCCGACCGCGAGGTGCGAGCGCAGGCCGATGCGCGTCAGCGTGATCTGACCAAGCCGGCCGGTTCGCTGGGCCGACTGGAGGCTCTCGCCGGCTGGGCATCAGCCTGCCAAGGAGTTTGTCCCCCACACGCTTTCGCTCGGCCTCGCGTCGTCGTGTTCGCGGGTGATCACGGAATCGCCCGCAACGGCGTCTCCGCCTATCCGCCGGAAGTGACCGCACAGATGGTCGCCAACTTCCTCGGGGGCGGCGCGGCAGTCAACGTCCTCGCCGAGGTTGCCGGCGCCACGGTACGCGTCGTCGACATCGCAGTGGACGGCGATACCGATCCGTCCGTCTCGAACCACAAGGTGCGCAGGTCTTCCGGGTCCATCGACCGCGAAGACGCCATGTCGAACGAGGAAACCCTTCAGGCCATCGCCGCCGGCCGAGCGATCGCGGACGAGGAAATCGACGGGGGCGCAGATCTTCTCATCGCCGGCGACATGGGCATCGGCAATACGACGCCCGCAACCGTACTCATCGCCGCACTCACGGACAGTGAACCCGTCGCGGTCGTGGGTCGAGGTACCGGTATCGACGACGCCGGATGGATCCGCAAGACCGCAGCGATTCGCGACGCTCTCCGGCGTGCCCGTCCGCACGTTCGCGACACAGTCGCGCTGCTGCGCACGTCTTCGGGTGCCGACCTCGCCGCGATGGCCGGCTTTCTGGCCCAGGCAGCTTCGCGTCGTACGCCGGTGATCCTCGACGGCGTAGTGGTCACCGCAGCCGCCATGGTTGCCGACGAACTGGCTTTCGGCGCACGTGAATGGTGGGTCGCCGGACACCGCTCCACCGAACCCGCCCACACCATCGCATTGACCCGCATGGGTCTCGACCCGATCGTCGAGTTCGACATGCGTCTCGGTGAAGGTTCAGGCGCAGTCACAGCGCTCCCGATTCTTCAGGGCGCAGTGGCAATCCTGGGCAAGATGGCGACATTCTCCGAAGCCGGTGTCAGCACTCAGGGCAGCGCACCTGCCGACGAACCCGAGTCGATCGACCTGACCAAGACCGATACGGCGGAGTGAGGGTGGCGGGCCCGCTGTCCGGAGTGCCACTGGCCTTCTCGTGGCTGACGGTCCTTCCGGTTCGTGGTCCCTCCGACATCGACCGAACTGCCGGCCGTCGCGCCATCGCGGCAGCTCCGCTCACCGGGATCGCTCTCGGCATTGCCGCGACGTTTCTGCTCTGGGGCACAACCAGTATCGGCCTGAATCCCTATCTCGCAGGCTTGCTGACGGTCGGTGCGCTCGCTCTCGGGACACGCGGGATGCACGTGGACGGACTGGCAGACTCCGTCGACGGACTGGGTTGTTACGGTCCACCGGAGCGCGCCCGCGAGGTCATGCACAGCGGCGGTGCCGGACCGTTCGGGGTCGCGGCGCTGTTCATCTTCCTCGGGCTGCAATCGGTCTCCTTCGGCGTCCTCGCTGTTGCCGACTCCCCCACGCAGTGGATCGCCGTTCTCGTATCTGTCGCTGCGGGTCGTGTGGCCGTCGTTTTTGCCTGCCGCCGAGGTATTCTCGCGTCTGGCCCGAGCGGATTCGGTGCGCTCGTCGCCGATTCACAACCGCTGTGGGCCGCAATCGTGTGGTCGGTTCCGCTGATCGCCGCTTCCGGCTTTGCCACCGACCGGTGGTGGCTCGGCCCTCTCGTGACCGCGTCGGCGCTGGTGATCAGTGTGCTGTGCGTGCGTCACTGCGTCCGTAGATTCGGCGGACTCAACGGAGACGTTCTCGGATTCGCACTCGAACTCACTGTGACGCTTACGGCCGTCGGCCTCACTCTCGGACTGTGATCCGACGTCGTGCGAGTAGGTGTCCTTGCGTACGAAGGTTGCCTCGCGGCCGAGATCTTCGTTTTCACCGACCTTCTCCTGATCGCCAATCGCGTCGCTGATGGAGCGCCCGCCGACCCCTTCGAGGTATCGGTCATCGCAGCGTCCCGCACGCCCGTCGTTGCGGCAGGTGGATTTTCGCTCGGCGTGCAGGAGGGGCATCACGACATCGATCACCTGGTTGTGCCGGGGTTCGAACTCGTGCCGTCCGAAGACCCTGCGACGCGTTTGTCGCTGTGGGACAGAGAAATCGAGTTCATCCGTGCGTGCGAGGCGCGCGGCGTTCGGGTGTCGTCGGTCTGCGTCGGCGCGTATCTGCTGGGCGAGGCGGGACTGCTCGACGGACGCCGATGTACGACGTCGTGGCTGTACGGTGCGGACCTCGCGAGTCGTTACCCCGGTGCGACGGTTCGAACCGACTCGTTGATCGTCCAGGACGACGGCGTCACCACCACTGCTGCGTTCACCGCCGCGCTCGACCTCGCAACAGCACTCGTGCGCGAGCATCTCGGCGACAAGATTGCGCGTACGACCGCAAGAATTACGCTGGCGCCCGAAAACCGAACCAGTCAAGCTCCGTACATCCTCGACTCGATGCTGCCCGCCAAACACACACAGTTTGCCGACGACGTCGGAAGGTGGCTGGTCGAACGGATGGCGGAACCTTACGACTTGGATCTGCTGTCGAGTGCTTTTCACCTCAGCACCCGAACCATGCTTCGGAAGTTCAAGGACGAGACCGGGGAATCGCCGCGCAGTTATCTGCAGCGTGCACGGATCCGAAAAGCGAAACGGTTGTTGGAATCGACCGACTGGCCTCTCGGAAAGATCCTGGGGCACATCGGCTATCAGGATCCTGGAACCTTCCGTCGCCTGTTCACCGACCGCGTCGGCATCAGCCCGGCCGACTACCGAAAGCGATTCCGCAACGGCGGCGCCGGATAGGTGCGAGGCGAGCCCGCCCGAAAACATGGCGAACCGCCCTCTTCTGTAGTCGATCCCGCGCCGAAAGACTGTGCAGAGGAATTGTTTCGACTACTGAGAGGGCTCACCGTGCCGAACCGGAGCATGACCGAAGACGATCCGCTCGAAGACTTCGACCGTCGAACGATCACCATCGACGCAGTGGCGAAGTCCGTGTACGTGGCCGGCACCGGTCCCGCAGTAATCGTCATGCCGGAGATGCCGGGCATCAGCCCGCATGTAGCGCGATTCGCCCGCTGGGTGCGCGACGCCGGTTTCACTGTCTTCGTTCCGTCACTGTTCGGGCGCGACGGCGCGGTCCCCACAGTGGACGAGGGGCTGACGGTATTCAAGAGAGCCTGCGTCAGTGCAGAATTCCGCGCCCTCGCTGCCGATGAACCGAGTCCGGCGGTCCGTTGGCTGCGTTCACTCGCCGCTTCCGCCCATGAGGAGAGCGGCGGCCCTGGCGTCGGCGTGATCGGACTGTGCTTCACCGGTAACTTCGCGTTGTCGATGATGCTCGAGCCCTCGGTCATCGCGCCGGTTCTCGCCCAACCGTCGTTACCGCTCGATCGACCGGACGAAACCGACAGCGGGCCCGAAGAACTCGAAGCCGTGCGCTCGAGACTCGAGGCCGAAGACCTCACGGTGCTTGCATACCGCTTTCGAGGTGACTCGTTCTGCCGCGCACAACGATTCGCCGCCTATTCGAAGGCCTTGGGCGAGCGCTTCGTCGGGAAGGTACTACCCGACGAAGCGGCCAACGCGACAACGTCGCCGTTCTTCGAACACGTCATTGCCAATCCACACAGCGTGGTGACGGCTCATCTCGTCGACGAGGCGGGATCGCCCACCACCGTCGCACGAGACGAGATTCTGCAGTTCTTCCGGGAGCGATTGCTCGCGGAACGAACCAGCGATCAGTGAAGTTTCGTCATCCAGCCGTGGGTGTCGGCGAAGGTTCCGCGCTGGATACCCGTGAGGGTGTCGCGCAGTGCCATCGTCACCTCACCCGGCTCGCCGTCGGCGATGGTGAACTCGCCCTCGGCGGACTTGACGCGTCCGACGGGGGTGATGACTGCTGCTGTGCCGCAAGCGAAGACCTCGGTGATTTCACCGCTCTTGCACTTGGTGCGCCATTCGTCGGTGCTGATCTTGCGCTCCTCGACGGCGAAACCGGAATCGGCGGCAAGGGCGAGCAACGAGTTGCGCGTGATGCCGGGCAGCAACGAACCGGACAGCGACGGCGTCACGAGGCGAGCGTCGGGGCCGGAGCCGAAGACGAAGAACAGGTTCATTCCACCCATTTCCTCGACGTACGTGCGCTCGATGGCGTCGAGCCAGACCACCTGGTCGCAACCCTCGTCGGCGGCTTGCGCCTGGGCGAGGAGTGAAGCGGCGTAGTTGCCGGCGAACTTGGCCGCGCCGGTACCGCCGGGGGCCGCGCGAACGTATTCGGTGGACAGCCACACACTGACCGGCTTGACGCCGCGCGGGAAGTACGCACCGGCAGGCGAGGCGATCAGCAGGTAGCGGTACTCGTCGGCGGGACGGACACCGAGTCCGGCTTCGGTGGAGAACATGAACGGACGGAGGTAGAGCGCGTCCTCGCCACCGGCTGCGGGAACCCAGTCGAGATCGACGTCGATCAGTTCGGTGATGGAATCGATGAACATCTGCGACGGGAGCTCCGGCATGGCCAGACGGCGCGCAGATGCCGCGAAACGCTCGGCGTTGGCCTCGACGCGGAACGAGCTGATCTCGCCACCCGGCTGACGGTATGCCTTGAGGCCCTCGAAGATGGCCTGTCCGTAGTGCAAAACCATTGCGGCCGGATCGAGCTCGATGTTTCCGTACGGCAACACCTGGGCGTCGTGCCAGCCCTTGCCCGCGGTGTAGTCGATCGAGACCATGTGGTCGGTGAAGTGCCGCCCGAAGCCGGGCGCCGCCAAAATGTCACGGCGCTCGGCGTCGGACTTCGGGGACGAGCTCTGAACACGAACGAAATCGGCGGCACCTGTCATGGGCGCAATCCTATCGAACGTGAAAAAGCTCTCTACTTGGTGTTGGTCTCCACGAACGGAGGAGACACCACGACGCACCGAAGAGCACGACCACGGACGTCGACTTCGATCTCGTCGCCGGCCGAGACATTGGCACCGGAATCGAGGAGCGCCAACGCAATTCCCACTTTGAGCGAAGGCGAAAACGTCCCCGAGGTGGTCTCGCCGATTGCCTCGCCGTCACGCAGAACACCGAGGCCGGCACGAAGCACGCCGCGATCGAGAGCCTTGATCCCCCAGAGTTTGCGAGCCGGGCCGGCAGCCTTCTCGTCGGTCAAGGTCTCTTTGCCCCAGAATGTCGGCTTCTTCCAACCGATCGCCCATCCGCAGCGCGCTTCGAGCGGAGAAATCTCGAGCGAAAGCTCATGCCCGTGCAGCGGATAACCCATCTCGGTACGAAGAGTGTCACGAGCGCCGAGTCCGGCGGCCTGCCCACCCTCGGCGCGCACTGCCTCGAGAAGCGCGCGGAACAACGGCTCGCTGTCCTCCCACCGCGGCAGGAGTTCGTAGCCGACCTCACCGGTGTAACCGCTGCGGCACACACGAACAGGCACGCCGTTCCATTCCGCATCTTCGTACGCCATGTACTCGATCTCGGTGGGAAGTCCCAGAGCGGTCAGAACCGCCACCGATTTCGGACCCTGCACAGCCAGCACACCGTAGGCACGATGCTGATCCTCGACGGTGATTCCGTCCGGTGCGAGGGCGACCAGAGCCGCAACGACGTCCGCGGTATTGGCTGCGTTCGGGACGAGGAAGATTTCGTCGTCGCTGACGTAGTACGCAATGAGGTCGTCGATGACACCACCGGACTCGTTGCAGCACAACGTGTACTGAGCCTTACCCGGCCCGATCTTGTTCAAATCGTTGGTCAGTGCGGAGTTCACGAATTCCGCGGCGCCCGCGCCACGCACGACGGCCTTGCCGAGGTGACTGACGTCGAAGAGTCCGACATTCTCACGCACAGAGGTGTGTTCGGCCACGACGCCGGCGTACGAAACCGGCATCTGCCATCCCCCGAACGGCGCGAACGTCGCGCCGAGTTCGACGTGGACGGGGTGGATCGGGCCCTGCAACAGTTGTTCGTCGGTCATGGCCCACAACCTATCGGACTTCGCCGATCGAAACATGTCCGCAGCGAGAGCTCACCCGGCCGTGACGATCGCCCGTCCGCAAACTGCAAAGGGCCTAACATCGACTCAGGCATCCGCCAGAACCGGACGCATCGCACACTCACCTCACAGGAGACACCTTGAGCACTCGCACAGCCCGATCGTTGGGACCCGACCTCGTTCTCGCCGGCACAGTCGCCAAGCGCGCAGAGATACTGGTCGTCGGTCTGACGTCGGGTCCGGACGGCCCCGAAATCGCACTCAGCGAAGGCATCGTCGCCGAAGACGTACTCGCCGAGATCCTGGACAGCCTCATCGCCGTCGGCGCCACCGGCAAGCCCGAGCAGCTCAATCGTGTCCCGGCACCGAGCGAACTGTCGGTCACCAGCGTTCTCGCCGTCGGACTCGGCTCTGCCGACAAGCTCGGCAGCGAGCAGATCCGTAAGTCCGCCGGCGCCGCAGCTCGCTCGTTGTCCGGCATCGACACCGTCGCAACCACGCTCTCGATCCTCGACCTCGGTGCAGCCGCCGAGGGATTTGCGTTGGGCGCGTACAGCTTCACCGAATTCAAGTCGTCCATGACGGCTCCCGGTCCCGATTCGCAGCCACTGGCCCGCGTCGAACTTCTGGTGCCGTCGCCGCGCACGAAGGAGACCAAAGC
>NZ_CAURKP010000111.1:0-17892 GCF_963525155.1 uncultured Rhodococcus sp. | reverse complement strand
CGTCAAGGCACAGGCTCTCATCGGTGCACTGACCGAAGAGCAGGCGCGTGAGCCGTCCGGGCTACCCGGGTGGAGTCGGGGGCACGTGGTCACGCACATGTCGCGCAACGCCGACGCGCTGGGCAGATTTGTTGCCGGCGTGCAGGGCGGCGAATCGGGGGAGATGTATCCAGGGGGGCCGGATGCGCGCAATGCTGCAATCGAAGAGGGCGCAGATCGCCCGGCTGAATTGTTGGCCCTCGACTACCGCTTCTCGGGAACGAGGCTGGTCGACGCGTTGTGCGAGATCCCGACAGATCGACTGGACACACCGGTGCCGTGGCGCAAACCTGTGACGGCATTCGATCTACCGATCCTGCGCTGGAACGAGATCGAGATTCACCTGATGGACCTCGACATCGGTTACACCTGCCACGACTGGCCTGCCGAGTTCGTGGAATTCACTCTCGCCAGTCAGTTGGGCGCACTGGAGACGGAGGTCCCGGGTGTACGAGTGCCGTCGCTGTCCGACGCGGAGACCTTGGCCTGGTTGGTTGGGAGGCCGACGAGGGTGGGGCTGCCGACTCTCCCTGCCTGGCCGTTCTGAGATGCAGCCGTTCTGAGATGCAGCCGTTCTGAGATGCAGCCGTTCTGAGAGTTAGAACAGGGTGGGGGCGCTGACGTCGTTGCGTGCTTGGGCCAACCTCGCACTCCACCTTTTCACCAACCACATCTCGACGATCTCGGGTTGGGTGCCGGCGGCATAGGCCCAGCTGTCGAGAAGTTCGCAGTACCGGCGGTAGCGACGCGTCGTGAAGCCGGTGACGGAAGGATCCTCGAGCCAGCCCTCGTGGATGAGCGTCGAGACTCCGTACTGGTCGATCATCTGAGCGCGTCGGCCTTCGTCCTGTACGCCCACTGCCCACATGAAAGCGGCCATCAGCGATACTCCGACACCGGGGGTGAGTGGCCACCCGGACCAGGTGTCGCGCCGGACGACGGGCATCGACTTGTTTTTCGAGCAGTGATCGAGAATGGCTGTGATCTGGGTCAGCGGATCCTCGTCCTCACGGTGATGGGGATTGAAGACGTTGGGGAACCGCCGTGTGAACCGTCGGCTCTCGTGTGAGCCCTGCCAGGCCGCGCAGAGAAACAGTAGTCCGAGGCCGTCGTGCTGGGCGACAACGAGATCGCTCGACGGGCGAAGGTCGTTGCGTTGAACGATGGCTCGACCCTCGGTGATCACTTTGCCGTCGAGATCACGCCCGCGCAGGCTGATGGTGTGGCCGACGTCCTTCAGGTGTGCGTTCCACCAATCCAGGTCGACGGTGGCTTCGTCGTCGAGGACGTGCAGTGGAAAGGTGCGGGAGCGGCACCACTCGACCAATGCGTCCGGCGGTTCGAATCCTTCGTCGACACGATTCATGGCGCGATGATCCCACGAGTCGCCGACAGTAATTCGTGCGACGCGCAGTCCACCGGGATGGAACCGGACACTCGCGGTACGCTCCGCTCATGAAATTCGCGTCCTCGCAGGTGCGGTCGGCGCTGTGGACGGTAGCCATCGCCTTGGCGGCCACGAGTCTGAGCGGATGTATCGGTGCCGTTGATCGGATGGATTTCGACAATCAGATGCGCGAACGTGGCGGTGGGATGACGTCGGAGTTGGTGCGAGGCGGGTTCGACAGCCTCGCACATAGGTACGGCGTCGACGCGGTATCGGTGACCAGCATCGACATCAGCCCGATCGAGACGCTCGGAGTCACCGTTCGAGACCCCGGGAAGCCGACCCAGCTCGACAGATTCTCTTTCGACGGAGTCATTCTCGGCGAGCCGAGCCCCGTGCAAGTCAGTGTCACCGACGATCTCGATGCACGATCGTTCACGCTGGATCAAGTGCCGGCATTGGCGAATGTCGAGAAGTTGGTCGACGACGCGCTGGAGAACAGCGGTGTCGACGACGGCGAAGTCACCGGGATCTCGGTCAGTCGCACCGAGGCGATTCGCGCATCCGTGATGGTGGAATCTCTACGCTCGCGGGCGCTGGTGGTCTTCGAGCCTGACGGAACTCCCTTCCTGGTGCACCCGCTGTGAGCCGCCGTATCGCTCCGTTGCTGATCTCCGTAGTGGTGATCGTGGTCGTGGGAATCTTTGCCGCACTGCTGTCTTCGGTGATCTGGCCCGGCCAGGTCGCTCATTTGGCGCCGATTTTCTGTGAAGCTCCCACATCGAGCGCGATGGTCGTCTCGGATACCTTTTCCGACGGCGACGGTACGTCCACCAATTTCACGCTGTACTGCGTCGGACCGCGCGGTCAGACCGTTGATGCCGGCTGGTTGCTGCCGTTCTTGGTGCTGTGGGGCGTGTATTCGCTGGTGCTTGCGACAGTGGTCGGCGTGGTCGGGGTCAACCGGCGTAGGCGCCCAAACGACTGACCCGATCAGCGTGGGAGGACAACCACTTCGGCGACGGCATCGTCTTCCGCGTGTGGCGGAACGAGTGCAAACGCGGAGCGCCCGATCAACCCCGCCAGGTGTGCGGTACGTACAGACGGTTCGGCGCGCCAGCGACCGTCGGCGGATTGTGTGACCGGCAGTAGGCGTACCGCATCGGAAGTCACCGCAGCGGCGTTCTCGATGATGCCGAGCAGTGGCGGTGGGGTGTCGCTTCCCGTCAAGGCGGCCACGACGGTGGGCAGCATCGTCAACAGGGTGGTCACTGCGGCGTACGGGTTGCCGGGGAGGCCGAGAACCACCCGACCACTGGGCAGGACAGCCGTTATCTGAGATCCGCCCGGGCGCGAGGCGACTCGCCCGACAATCGTGCGAGCGCCGAGTCGATCGAGCGCACTGCGCATTTCGTCGGCAGCGCCGCCGCCCGTGGCACCAATGACAACAAGCAGGTCCTGTTCAGTCGCATCCGCCAGTACACGCTCGAAACTGTCGGCCGTGTCCCTCAGGTGCGAATCCGCCACGCACCGTACGCCGTTGCTTTCCAGTAGGTAGGGGAGAATCCCACCGACGGAGTCGCGGGTCTGACCTTCACGCAGTGGACCGGTCCGCCGGATCTCGTCGCCGGTGACTATCACGCGTGCCCGTACCGGACCACGGACGAGGGCGTCGAACACTTCACCGCTGGCAGCTGCGGAGACCACCGCCGGAGTCACCGCGGTACCAGTCGGGGCGATCGTGAATCCGGTGGTCCAATCTTCCCCTCGTGGTCGAGCGTCGTTGCGGTGCGGCGCATCCGGCAGTCTCCGTACCATCCGAGATGGCTCGTCGACGGACAGATACTCGTCACGAATCACCGAGGTGGCGCCGAGGGGCAGGTGTGCTCCCGTGGCAATGCGAATCGCTTCGCCTTCACCGAGTTCGAGTTGCCCGTCGGCGCCCGCGATACGGATCTCGGTGCGGATTCGCCAGGGACCCTCGCCGGAGACGGCGTTCCCGTCCATCGCCGAGACATCGGATCGAGGAAGATCACCCAGGGCGACGAGAGGCTGCGCGAGCGTTGCTCCGAGACTGTCGGCGAGGGCGGCCCAGTGTGGTGACAATGCTGTCAGTGAGTTCCTGACGGCGGCGCGGGCTTGCTCGATCGTCAGGCGCGGATGGTTTCGCGCGCGGTCGATGTCCGCCGGTGTGTCGCAGTCAGTGGTACCAGTGACACGCAGCGTCGAGAACGGCTCGGTGACAATCGCTTTCATAGGTTGATTCTCCAACCCCGAACTCTCCCGCAATGTGGACAGGCGTTGCCGGAGCTCGCGAAATGTCCACGCGGAGAGCAGGAATTGGGTTCGGTTGTTCTCGTCCACGGCACACGTCACCGGACTGTCCGTCGACGTGGCAGCTATCAAAGCGTCGACTGATACGGCCTCGATGTGCGGCAGATCGGACGCCAGGACCACCACCACGGCGTCGTCGGGTAACCGGGTCGCAGACAATCCGGCCCAGATCGCCTCGACAGGGCCGGCTCCGGCCGGAGTTTCCTGAGTTTGAGTGATGCCAGGATCAAGTTCAGGGCGATGTGGACCGACCACGACGACGGCGTCCAGATGCGCCGTCGCTGAAAGCGCGATGTCGAGGAGCCTGCGGCCGTGAACGAGCAGGCCGGGTTTGTCGACACCACCCATTCGGGTCCCGCGACCACCCGCCAGAATGAGGGCGGCGGTCGGCGGCGTGACGGTCATACCTCCATGCTGCCCCATCGCCCGCGTCACGACGACCGGTGACACGTGAATCAGAAGTGATACCGAGCTTTCTTCAGGTCGATCCGACCGTCCTTGATCGGCACGCCTTCGAGTTCGAGCTTGGCGATCTGACGATGAGCCAGGTGCGCCGACGGTTTGCCGGAGGCGCCGAGAACCCGATGCCACGGCAGGTCGGCAGAGTCCGTTCGCATGATCCAACCGACCGTGCGAGCGCTGGAAAGTCCTGCAGCATCAGCGATATCGCCGTATGTCGCCACGAAACCGGCCGGAATCGACGCGATGAGGCGCCGTACCTCTTCGATCTGCTCTTCGGTGGTGGCTGCCATGTCGGTTCCTTCAGAGCATGCTGCGAACGAGGGCGGCGACTTCGTCGGCCCGTACGTGCGGGACCATGTGGTCACAGTCGAATTCGACACCGGTCAGATTTTCACCGAGGTGCTCGGTGAGTGCTGCCCGGAGCTCGGCGGTGACGTACGGCGGTTGGACCTTCATCGCCTGAACCAGCACGGTGGGCATCGACGACGGAGGCAGCACGATCGGGCGAGCGAGTTCGCCCCACCCGGTCACGATCGCGGGCGTGGACAGGCGCCAGTTGACGCGTCCGTTGCCCAGTTCGATCAGGTGTTCAGCCATCTCGACGTCGAGGTCCTGGGTGGGAACCTCACCCCACGAGCCGTGAATCTTCTCGGAGTATGCCTCTGCCGCATCGGTGTAATCCGGTGAGCCGATTGTGAGTTCGGCCACTTCCTGCATGAAAGTCGGATCCAACCCGATCGCCGGGTCGAGCAGGACGAGCCCACGAACGCGTTCCGGTGCGGTGGCCGCGAGGTGCAGCGCCAGCATTCCGCCGAAAGAATGCGCGACGATCACCACCGGTCCGGTGGCATGTTCGTCGAGCGTCTCCAGCAGGCTCGCCACGTGGGATTCGATGTTCCACGGAGGAGCCCAGGTCGAGCGTCCGTGACCACGCAGATCGGGCGAGATCCAGCGCGCTTGGGGCAGTTGGTTCTCGGCCATCGACTGCCAACGTCGGCCGTGACCGGTCAGACCGTGCAGCGAAAGGATCTCCGGTGCCCCGACGGGTCCGTAGAGATACGTATGGAGTGCAGACACGAGGTCAATCATGCCGGATGCAGGCGATGTGTGAGTTGTCGGTGCGCTCTGGTGGAATGCCTGGGTGAGTGAGACGGCAACACGCAGCAAGGTCACCATCCCGCGGGCGCGGTTGGTGCACCGAACTGCGCCGTCTCCGATACCCCGAACGTGGGACGAAGGGACGGCCCGGCTGTTCGCGCCGCCGTCCGAGGATCCGTTCCAACTCGCGTTCGGCCCTGTTTCATTCGGCTCGGGGGCCGCCTGGAGTCCCTGGCAGGTACTCGGCAGCCCCGGAACCGGCAAGACGTCCCTTCTGGTGGATCTGGCAGTGCAGAAGATCTCCGGTGGCGAAGATCCTGAATCGGTCCTGGTGCTCACCCAGTCGCGCCGGGCAGCGACGCAGGTCCGCGAGCAGATCACGGCCGGGTTGCTCGGGTACGAACAAGAACGCGGACCGCAGGCAACTCGTGAGCCGTTGGTCCGCACCGTTCACTCGTACGCCTTTGCCGTACTCCGGCTTCAAGCCGCAGCGCACGGCAACGCGCCGCCACGCCTGATCACCGGCGCCGAGCAGGACTCGGTGCTCCGAGAGATGTTGCGCGGCGACATAGAAGACGGTGCGCTTCGGTGGCCGGAGCGCCTGCGACCCGCATTGGGTTTGAACGGCTTTGCCGTCGAACTTCGAGATCTGATGCTGCGAGCGAACGAGCGCGGACTCGGTCCCGAAGATCTTGTCAAGCTCGGCAAGAAGCGTGGCCGTCCGGAGTGGGTGGCGGCCGGGCGGTTCGCCGAGGCCTACGAGCAAGGCGTGCTGCTACGCGGCAGTGTCGGTGTCGAGGCTCCGGAGGCGACGGCGCCGGCACTCGACGCGGCCGAGTTGATCGGTGCGGCATTGACCGCGTTCGCCACCGATCCCGAATTGCTTCGCTCCGAGCGCGCTCGGATCCGGCACCTACTCGTCGACGACGCACAACATCTGGATCCGCAGGCGGCGCAGCTGGTTCGGCTGATCGGAACCGCAACTGCGGGCACGGTCATCGCCGGTGATCCCGATCAGTCGGTCTTCGGGTTCCGCGGTGCGGATTCGGCGTTCCTACTCGGACTCGCCGAGCGCGGAGACGAGCGCCAGATCGTCCTGCCCACCACGTTTCGCAACAACGCCGACGTCGCGTCGATCGCGGCCAAGATCGCTGCGCGGCTGCCCGGCAACCTTGCTCATCGCATCGCGGTTCCATCCGATCTCACCGATGAGGACCCGGGGCGGGCGTCGGTGCGGGTTCTCGGTACGACGGCCAAAGAAGCGGCAGTCGTCGCAGATACCTTGCGCCGGGCGCATCTGCTGGACGGGATTGCTTGGTCCGACATGGCCGTCATCGTTCGGTCGGTCCCGCGCACTCTCGCCCCTCTCCGGCGAGCCCTGCTCGCGGCCGGGGTACCCGTCACGACCGCTGCCACCGAATTGCCGCTGGCCAGGCAACACGGAGTGTCCGGCCTGCTGCTGGTCCTTCGGGCGCTCGGCGGCGATCAGTTCACCGGCGACGACGCGCTTGCCCTGATGGCCGGTCCCATCGGCGGCGCCGAGCCGGTCACCCTGCGCCGGTTGCGTCGTGGCCTGCGCCGGGTCGAGTTGGCATCGGGAAGTGATCGGGACTCCTCGGAGTTGTTGCGGCTCATTCTGATCGACGAGGATCGTGCGCAGTCCAAGCGCCTCATGGGCAAGTTGACAGACGTCGAAGCTGCGGCACTCAATCGCGTGCTGTCGGTCCTTCGCAAGGCCCGAGTGCCTCTCGAGCGAGGTCTCGGGGTCGAAGAAGTTCTGTGGGCGGCATGGCAGGCGACGGGGCTGGAACGACGCTGGGCGACTGCGTCGGCGCGCGGCGGACCTATCGGCTCACAGGCCGATCGAGACCTCGACGCAGTCGTCGCACTTTTCGACGCAGCCGCCAACTACGTCGACCGGTTGCCGCGTTCGCAACTCGCCGGTTTCGTCGACTACTTGACCAGCCAGGAGATACCGACCGACTCGCGGAGCCGATCGGTCATCACTCCCGACGCCGTCACCGTGGTCAGCGCTCACGCCGCGGCGGGTCGCGAATGGGCGGTCGTGGCGGTGGCGGGTGTGCAGGAGGGGCTCTGGCCGAGTTTGCGGGCACGCGGATCGCTACTGCGTACCGAAGCGCTGATCGACCTGGTCAACGGAGTCTCCGACGGCAGTGACTCGGCTGCCGAACGACTCTCGCGAACCGCACCGCTTCTGGCCGAAGAACGCAGGTTGTTCCTGGTTGCCTGTAGCCGTGCTCGTCGCCGTCTGCTGATCACCGCAGTCGAATCGGCTTCGGGGGACACCGACTTGGTGCCTTCGCGGTTCGTGGACGAATTGATCCGTGGTGACGCGTACTCGGACGATCCGTCCTCCGATCTCGACGTCGTTGCACCCGAGACCGGGGATACCCGGGTTCTGTCGCTGCCTGCACTGGTCGCACAGCTTCGCAGCGTCGTGTGTGATCCCGACATCGCGCATTTCGACCCCGAGAAGCATTCCCGGGCCGCTCGCCAGTTGGCACGTCTGGCTGCTGCCGGGGTACGCGGCGCGCACCCGGATCAGTGGTACGGCACAGCCGAGCCGAGTACCGCTGCTCCCATGTGGCAGCCCGAGGACGGACCGGTTTCACTATCGCCGTCCACCATCGAGCTTCTCGAAACATGCCCTCTCCGATGGGTGTTCGAGCGTCATGGCGGCAGCGACGGAGACAACACTCATGCGATCGCCGGTACGCTGGTCCATACCTTGGTGCAGGCATTGGCCGGCCGGATTCCACCGGATCAAGTCGAGAAGGCACTCGAAAATGCCTGGGAATCCATCGATCTGGGATCGCAGTGGTACTCGCGCCGCGAACTCAATCGAACTCGGGAGATGCTGGCGACGTTCACCGCCTGGATGAACGCAACTCGCGGCGAACTGACCGAAGTCGGCGTCGAGGTCGCGGTCGAGGGGGTCCTCGAACCACGTGAGGAGGGAGCGCCTGCGGTCAAGCTTCGTGGCCGGATCGACCGGCTCGAGCGCGACACCGAAGGCCGTCCGGTGGTTGTCGACGTCAAGACTGCGCGAAACCCTGTCAGCAACGAGGCCGCGCAATCTCACGCGCAGTTGGCGGCGTACCAGGTCGCAGCGGCCGAAGGTGCGATTGCCGTCGAACCGGCCACACAACCCGGCGGTGCACGCCTGGTATTCGTGGCCAAGTCCAACAAGAAAGACGGTGCGGCGCAGCGAGTTCAGCCGCCGCTGACGGCCGAAGCCGTCGAGATGTGGCGAGACGTCATCCACAACGCAGCGGCAGCGACCCAAGGGCCGCAGTATCTGGCCAGGGTCAACGACGGATGTAGACATTGCCCGGTGCGCTCGAGTTGCCCGGCACACGACGAGGGACGACAGGTGAGTAACTAAGTGGCTGCCGCGACGCAGAAGGCACGCCGACCGAAGATCGATCCTGTCGACCTGGCGGTCGCGCTCGGTCAACACCCGCCGACGCCGGAACAGGCGGCAGTCATCGCCGCACCGCTCGGTCCGACATTGGTCGTCGCCGGTGCCGGTGCCGGTAAGACCGAGACGATGGCTGCTCGCGTCGTGTGGCTGGTGGCCAACGGCTTCGTCGATCCCGAGGCCGTTCTCGGATTGACCTTCACGCGCAAAGCGGCACAACAGCTCACGTCGCGAATCCGCAAGCGCTTGGCGCGACTGGCGGGTTCGGACGTTTTGCGGGCACTCGACCCGACCGGCGGAGTGCGTTCCCGGATTCTGGCCGGGGAACCCGAAGTCAGTACCTACCATGCTTACGCGGGACGGTTGCTGTCCGAGCACGGACTGCTGTTGCCGATCGAACCCTCGGCGACGCTGTTGTCCGAGACCGAACTGTGGCAGGTTGCGCACCGCGTCGTGAGCGGCTGGGACAGTGATCTGGACACCGACAAGAATCCGGGGTCCATCACCGAAACCGTTCTGGCCCTTGCCGGTCAGTTGGCGGAGCACCTGGTCGACCCCGAGCAGTTGCTCGAGGCTCACACCGAGTTGGACAAGCTGATTCACACTCTGCCCGCCGGTCCGAAACAGCGGGGTGGGCCGAGTAAAGAGCTGTTGAATTACCTTGATGTGCAACACAAACGCATCGAGCTACTGCCCCTCGTTGCCCGGCTGGGTGAGACGCTGCGACGTGAAGGCGCATTGGATTTCGGCAGCCAGATGTCGCTGTCGGCCCGTGTCGCCTCCGAACATCCCGAGGTCGGGCAAACCGAGCGTGAGCGCTTTCGGGTAGTTCTTCTCGACGAGTACCAGGACACCGGTCACGCTCAGCGAGTGTTGTTGTCCTCGTTGTTCGGTGGGGGAGCCGACGGCCGGTTGGCGCTGACAGCCGTCGGCGATCCGATGCAGTCGATCTACGGTTGGCGAGGCGCGTCGGCGGCCAACCTGCCACGGTTTGCAACCGACTTCCCGCTTGCCAACGGAAAGCCGGCTCCGACGCTCGAACTGCTCACCAGTTGGCGTAACCCGCCGGAGGCTCTCGAACTGGCAAACCTGTCGTCGGCACCGTTGCGCCGACGCGGTGTGGCCGTCAGCACACTTCGTGCGCGGCCGGGAGCCGTCGCCGGAGACGTTCGACTGGCGCTGCTCGGAGACGTCGAACAGGAACGTCAGTGGGTTGCGGAGAAGATCGCCGAAGAATACGAGGCGGCTCGTGCCGAAGACCGCCCGACGCCCACGGCAGCGGTGTTGATCCGCCGCAACGCCGATGCTGCCCCGCTGGCCGAGGCTTTGCGGTCCAAAGGTCTGCCAGTCGAAGTGGTCGGACTCGGTGGGCTCCTGCACACACCCGAGGTGGCGGACGTGATCGCCATGCTCCGAGTGGTCGCCGATCCGCTGGCGGGCAGCGCCGCCGTTCGGCTGCTCACCGGAGCGAGATGGCAGATCGGCGCGAAGGACCTCGCCGCACTCTCGCAACGCTCCCGCGAACTTGCCATCTCCGCCGGATACGGAACAGCGGGTGCGGTCACCGACGCCGAGGCGCTCACCTCGGCAGTTCAGGACGCGCTGCCGGGGGAGAACGCCGAGCAAGCAGGATTGGTCGATTCGATCTCCGATCCAGGCCCGGCAGAACGCTATTCTGCTCTCGGGTACACACGCATCAACGCGATAGCGGCAGAGTTGGCGTCGTTGCGCGAACGTATCGGCCAGCCGCTCACCGAACTGGTGGCGGAGGTCGAGCGGGTGCTCGGCATCGGAATCGAGGCAGGCGCGCGAACCCGAGTCGGTGTCGTCGGGACCGCGGGCCGCGAGCATCTCGACGCATTTGCCGACGTCGTCGCCAATTACGCGACGCGTCCAACAGCCAATCTGCCCGGGATGCTCGCATTCTTCGCGGCCGCCGAACAGATCGAAAAGGGCCTCACTCCGGGCGAAGTGGAGGTGGCGCCGGATCGCGTGCAGATCTTGACCGTGCACTCGGCGAAGGGGCTCGAATGGGAAGTAGTGGCGATCCCGCATGTCAGCGACGGGGTGTTCCCCTCGTCCACCGCGTCCGGATCGTGGCTCGGGGCGCTCGCCGAACTGCCACCGTCGTTGCGTGGTGACCGGGCGGTCGACGCGGATTCGGCCGACGGAGTTCCGGTGCTCGACCTCGAGGAGCTCTACAACCGCAAGGACCTCGAGAACGCGATCACGGCGCACAAGAAGGCCTTGTCCAACCGTCGACTGGACGAGGACCGGCGACTGTTCTACGTCGCGCTGACCAGAACCGAACAGGCGCTGTTCATCTCGGCGCATCACTGGGCGGAATCCGGTTCGGAACCGAAGGGGCCTTCGGAGTTCCTGGACGAGCTGCATCAGATGGTCACGGCCGAAAGCGATGCCGGTGAAGAAGACTCACGCGGTGCGATCGGCGTCGTGGAGGAATGGGCGCCTGCACCGGAACCCGACACCGAGAACCCGTTGGCCTCCACACCCCGTACGGCGCAGTGGCCGCCCGATCCGCTGGGTGCGCGGCGCGGCGCGGTCGAGGCCGGAGCCGCGAGCGTCCTGTCCGCACTTGCATCGCTGCCGCAAGACAGCAAAGAGACGGAAGAACCGGAGGACGATCCGGAGAACTGGGCCTCGGACGTCGACGTTCTCCTGGCCGAGCGCGAAGCCCGGGCAAACGCGCGTGCCGAAGTGATTCTCCCGGCGCAGCTTTCGGTGACTCAGCTCGTCGACCTCAAGGCAGATCCGGATGAACTCGCGGCACGGCTGCGTAGACCACTGCCGTACCCACCGAACCCGCTCGCTCGGCGCGGCACGGCTTTTCACGCCTGGATCGAGCGAAGGTTCGGTGCGACCCGACTGTTGGATCTCGACGAACTACCCGGCGCCGCGGATACCGGCGCGGGTCCCGAGACCGATCTGGTGAAACTTCAGGATGCGTTCCTGCGGTCCCCGTGGGCCAATCGCAGCCCGATCGAAGTGGAAGTTCCTTTCGAAACATCCATTGCCGGAACGGTTTTACGGGGTCGCATCGACGCTGTGTTCGCCGATCCCGACGGCGGATGGACGGTGATCGACTGGAAGACCGGTGCCGAACCGTCGGCCGCCAACGAGGACGCTGTTGTGATGCAGTTGGCCGCGTATCGGGTGGCCTGGGCCGAATTGATGTCAGCCAGAGCCCGTTCGGCGGGGCGCAACGAACAGTTTCCGGCCGACAAGGTCCGGGCGGCGTTTCACTACGTTCGATCGGGTCGCACCATCGCACCCGAGAACCTGCCGGACGGTGAGGCTCTCGCTCGCCTCATCCGAACGGCAGGCGCGCAAGATTAGCTTGCGTTTCGACGAGCCTTGAGTGCTTCGGTCACCAGCGGAACCTGCAGGGGAAGACGTGCGATCGAACCGATCTTCTGCGGTGTGGACGTCTTCGGGCTTCGGCACCAGTCGATCGCCATCTGGATGTTGGCGGGGAACACGGCAACAAAGAGCGCGGCGGCAAGGCCCGCGCCGAGCTTGCGGGTCTTCGGCACGGCCAAGGCAGCGCCGATCGCCAGTTCCGCGACGCCGGACACCTGGGTGTAGGTGCGGGCCTGTCCGGGAAGTTGGCGGGGAACGGTGCTGTCGAAGAAGGAAGGCGCCACGAAATGCATGGTGCCGGCGCCGAGAAGGAGGGCCGACAAACGAAGAGCGGCCGCTTGGCTGGGAGTGGACGTCGAACCGGTGAAAGGCATTTGCCCAGCCTGCCTCACGGTGGACCTTCTTGCCACTACCGGCGCCACGACCCGCGCGCTATTCGGCGCCCGAGTTCCGAAGTCGATCTTCGAGGGTTACGCTGCCTGCCGATGTCCGTGTAGGTATTTCGTAAGTTCGAGTGAGAGAGTCGATGTATGGCCGGTAAGCTCCGGGCGCGTTTGACCAGGTCGGAAGCATTGACCGATCAGCCTGACTTCGCCCTTGTCGGGGTGCTGCGCATTCCCCAGCTACAGACAAGTCCGGCGCGGGCCATCTACAAGCGAGTTCTCATCGCGTTGGGTGCTCTCGGCGCCGCCGTGTTGATCGTGTACATCGATCGCGCGGGATACCGGGACGCACAGGACAACGAGCTGTCGCTGCTCGACTGCATTTACTATGCGACGGTTTCGCTCTCGACCACCGGCTACGGCGATATCACTCCGTTCACGCCGTCGGCGCGCCTGGTCAACGTCCTGTTGATCACGCCACTTCGGATCTTCTTCTTGATCGTGTTGGTCGGAACCACACTTTCAGCTCTGACCGAGAGTTCGCGTCAGGCGTTCAAAATTCAGCGTTGGAGGCAGCACGTGCGTAATCACACCGTCGTCGTCGGATACGGGACCAAGGGGCGGACGGCAATCGAAGCAATGCTCGGTGACGGTGTACCGGCGTCGGAGATCGTGGTCGTGGACACCGATCAGACCGTCCTCGATTCGGCGGCGAGCAAAGGCCTGGTGACGGTATTCGGTTCGGCGACGAAATCGGACGTACTTCGGTTGGCAGGTGCGCAGAATGCGTCGTCGATCATCGTGGCAACCAACCGTGACGACACCGCAGTGCTCGTGACGCTGACAGCCCGCGAAATCGCGCCGAAAGCCAAGATCGCCGCAGCCATCCGTGAAGCCGACAACGCGCATCTTCTGCGTCAGTCCGGCGCAGACTCCGTCGTCGTGTCCTCGGAGACGGCGGGTCGACTCCTCGGCATCGCGACCACGACGCCGACCGTCGTGGAGATGATCGAAGACCTGCTGACTCCGGAGGCCGGATTCGCGATTGCCGAGCGTGCCGTCGAGCGTGACGAGGTCGGTGGCTCTCCGCGTCATCTCTCCGACATCGTGCTCGGGGTCGTTCGTGACGGCCGTCTGGTTCGCGTCGGTTCGCCCGAGGTGGACGCCGTCGAGGAGAACGATCGACTGCTCTACATTCGCCGCGTCACGAACTGAGTGTTACCGAGCTTCGTGCGCGCAGTAATGTCGTGAGCGTGAACGACTTCCAGCTGACCGAAACACCTCTGCTCTCACGCTCGAGCGTCGGCCGCGCCGAGGAATTGCGGTCTGACGCCGCTGCACTGACGACGGGTTGGGCGGACGCACTGCTCCTCCGTGTGAATTCACGGGGTCAGGTCAAGGTGTCGCCGGAAGGTCAATTGGTCTTCGCCGAGGCAACCGAGTTGGGGCCCGAACCGGTGCGCGGCGCGGTGTTCCTGGGAATTCGGGAGAATCGCCACGTCTGGGCGGTGCGGGTGTCGCTGCTGGCGGGCACTTTGTCTGAATTGCGGATGCTCGGCGGAACACTCGACGACGCGGACGCCGGTTTGTTGACCGGTGCCGTCGCGATTCTCAACTGGCACGACAGTGCCGGATTCAGCGCTATCGACGGCGCACCGAGTGAACCCACGATGTCCGGCTGGTCACGCATTTCCACGTCCACCGGCCACGAGGAGTTTCCCCGAACGGATCCGGCGGTCATCTGCCTGGTGCACGACGGCGGCGATCGAGTTCTACTCGCGCGTCAGCCGACCTGGCCGCAGCGCCGTTTCTCGATTCTCGCGGGATTCGTCGAGGCCGGGGAGTCACTCGAAACGTGTGTTGTCCGCGAGATCAAGGAAGAAGTCGGTATCGACGTGCACAGCGTTCGATACCTCGGGAGCCAGCCCTGGCCGTTCCCTCGCTCGGTGATGTTGGGCTTCGCCGCAATCGGCGACCCCGCCGCTCCGCTGCTGTTCGCGGACGGCGAGATCGCCGAGGGCACCTGGTTCACGAAAGACGAGGTGCGCGCCGCTCTCGAACTCGGCGACTGGGGTTCGGAAGCGGACGCGCCACTGCTGCTGCCCGGGTCGATCTCCATCGCTCGCGGAATGCTCGAGAGCTGGGTCAAGTAGCAGCCGGAGAAGGTCTACAGACCCAGAGCCTGCTTGACCTGGTTGAGCGACGGGTTGGTCGCAACGCTGCCGTCGCCGTACTTCACGGTCGGAACGACGTGATTGCCACCGTTGACGCTGCCGACGAAATCGGCTGCTGCCGGATCGGTCTCGATGTCGATCTCGGTGTACTCGATCCCCGACGCGTTGAGCTGCGTCTTGAGGCGACGGCAGTAGCCGCACCACGTGGTCGAGTAGATGGTCAGGGCAGGCGCATTTTCGGTAGAAGTCACGGCGGATATAACACCACGACCGAGAGCGTTGTTCCGTATCGGCCCGTGTTCTCTTGCCCACACACCGTCGGGCGCGGCGAATGGAGTGTCGGAAGGTCCTGCCATGATGGTCCCCATGCCTGCGGACACCGGACTGGATCCAGAACAATCGGCCGCCGTGCTCGCGCCACGCGGCCCGGTATGTGTCCTCGCGGGCGCTGGAACAGGCAAAACCCGCACCATCACGCGCCGGATCGCTCATCTGGTTGCCGACGGTCACGTGTCGGCCGGTCAGGTGCTTGCCGTGACGTTCACCGCTCGTGCGGCCGGGGAAATGCGTGGACGTCTCCGTGAGCTGGGCGTCGGCGGGAGTGGGCCGCAGGTGCAGGCTCGAACTTTTCACGCTGCTGCTCTCCGTCAACTGAAGTACTTCTGGCCGCAGGTTGTCGGCGACACGCCGTGGCGTCTGCTGGACCGAAAGTTCGCGGTTGTCAGCAGTGCCGCAGCCCGGGTGGGATTGTCCACCAGCACGGAAAGCGTCCGCGACCTCGCCAGTGAAATCGAGTGGTCGAAGGCGTCGCTGATCGCGCCGGAGGATTACCCACGCGCGATCGCCAAGATTCGCCGTGAGGCACCGGTCGATGCCACCAAGGTGGCCCAGGTGTATGCCGCATACGAAGAGCTGAAAGCACGCGGCCAGGACGGCATGCTGCTTGATTTCGACGATCTCCTACTGCACACGGCGGCAGCTCTCGAAGAGCATTCGACAGTCGCCGACGAGTTCCGCGAGCGGTATCGCTGCTTCGTCGTGGACGAGTATCAGGACGTCACCCCACTTCAGCAGCGTGTGCTCGACGCCTGGCTGGGCGACCGAGACGATCTGACCGTGGTGGGCGATGCGAATCAGACCATCTACTCCTTCACCGGAGCCACCCCCAACTATCTGTTGGACTTCTCCCGGAAGTTCCCCGAAGCGACCGTCGTTCGGCTCGAACGGGATTACCGCTCCACCCCTGAGGTCGTGTCGTTGGCGAACCGCGTGATCGGTGCGGCGCGCGGGCGGATCGCCGGGACGCGTCTGCAGTTGATCGGGCAACGCGCTCCGGGGCCTGAGCCGGAGTTCATGGAGTTCGACGACGAGCCGGCCGAAGCACTCGGCGTTGCGCGGGCGATCAAACGGCTGATCGCGGCAGGCACCCCTGCGGCCGAGATCGCTGTTCTGTACCGGATCAATGCTCAGTCGGAGGCGCACGAGCAGGCCCTGACGAAGCTGGGCATTCCGTTCCAGGTGCGCGGTGGAGAGGGCTTCTTCACTCGCACCGAGGTACGTCAGGCGGTGGCAGCGCTGCGTCAGGCAGCTGGACGCGACGACCTCCCCGAAGGTGCAGACAACGGCGAAGCACTGGTCTCACTCGTCCGCGCTGTGCTCGCGCCGCTCGGCCTGACCAACGAAGAGCCTTCGGGTACTCAGGCACGCGAGCGCTGGGCGTCGCTCTCGGCTCTCGTGGCGCTGACCGAAGAACAACTCGTCCACGAACCCGAACTGTCGCTCACCGGGCTTCTACAAGAGCTCACAGCCCGAGCCGAGGCGCGGCACCCACCGACCGTGCAGGGCGTGACGCTGGCTTCGCTTCACGCGGCCAAGGGGCTCGAATGGGATGCGGTGTTCCTGGTCGGCCTCAACGACGGCACCCTGCCGATCCAGCACGTTCTCGGCGACGCCAATTCGGGCGCCGACGACGTCGCGGTGGAGGAGGAGCGTCGGCTTCTGTACGTGGGTGTTACCCGCGCCCGCGAGCATCTGCAGCTGTCTTGGGCATTGGCCCGCAATGAGGGTGGACGCAAGTCCCGTCGCCGGTCGAGGTTCCTCAACGGGCTCATCCCCGAGGACTCACCGGCTTCGCGCGTTGCCGCGCCGTCGTCGGGGAACAAGAAGCGTCCGCGCTGCCGCGTCTGCGGCAAACCGTTGATCGGGACGTCGGCGACCATGCTCGGGCGCTGCGAAAAATGCCCGTCCAATGTCGACCTGGAATTGCTCGAGCACCTCAAGGCCTGGCGTCTGGACAAGTCCCGAGAACTCAAAGTTCCGGCCTATGTCGTCTTCAGTGACAACACATTGATGGCTATTGCCGAACAACGACCACAAGACAATCGTGGACTGGTTTCGATCCCTGGAATCGGGCCGAAGAAACTCGACAACTTCGGGGAAGACGTACTAGCTGTCATTCGCGGCGAACTGCGTGCGGCAACACTCGATATCTGACAACACATCCGAATCGACAACGGTGAGTTACATAACCGCAGGTCAAAAATAGGTTGTGCAGATTCGGCAGATTCTCTACTCTGGTTTTCAGTGTTACGGGGCAACCTGTGCGCAGAAACTATCCGGACCGACACGAAATGGAGGTGGCAAATAAATGACGAACTTGATCTCGTATGAAGCGTGCGCAAGCGCAAAGTTCGCTGTTGCCGCCCCCATGCTGCCGCGTGCAGCGGGATGGGCGCAGCATGCGTTCCGCCTGCGCCCTCAAGCAGCAGCAAAGAAAGCAGCTGTCGAGTCCGTGTTCTTAAGCCATCGAGGTATTTCTCGGTAGGACACATCCGTTCACTTACGGCCACGGACCCGCAGCCCCTGCGGACCGTGGCCTTTGTGTTGGATACCCCTCTTTATCCGGTTTCCGACTCGGCTCAGGTTCGCACCCATCGAACCCATATCGTGCGACACAGTTTCGCATCCGAGCACTAGGAGACCGAGTTGTCTGCCCAGACAATCCGCGTGGAATCCTAAAACTCCACAACTGCAGTAACTTCCACCGACGTCACTTCGGCTGCAGTCACGTTCATCGAGGTCGCGTCCACCCGCCGCGACTTGCCGTGCCGGGCATCCAACCCCGATCTCTGGTTCGCCGAAGCTCCGGCCGAACTCGAGCAGGCCAAGGCACTGTGCGCGCAGTGCCCCATC
>NZ_CAURKP010000110.1:0-17936 GCF_963525155.1 uncultured Rhodococcus sp. | reverse complement strand
CCTCAGAACCCGAAACCACATAATAAAACAAGACGCTCATTGAATCCCCCGATCCCCTCCCCATACAGTACTCGAACATGCGTTCGAGTCAATCCTATTCTATCAGCGCAAATGAGAGCAGGGAATAGTTGGACCGTCGCAAGCGTATTATTTGAGTAAGCAATACTTGCGATCGCAAATAAATGGAGGGCGTCACCGATGACAACTGATGAACACGTACGTGGTCGTGTGTGGCGCGACCTCGTCGTCTCCCACAGCGTCATCCTCGGCAAGATGGAGGCGGATCTTCGAACCACCACCGGGCTCACCCTTGGCCAGTACGACGTTCTGCTCCGACTGCACGAAGCTCCGGGAAACACGATCCGAATGGGCGATCTGGCCGAACTGGTCCTGGTCACCACCAGTGGCGTGACGCGCGTCGTCGATCGATTGGTCGAGGCCGGATTAGTGGAGCGCGTTAGACCGGACAACGATCGACGCGTCGTGACGGTATCGATGACGCCTGCGGGCAAGAAGACGCTTCGAAAAGCGTCCGCCATACACACGCGAGGGATCGCCGAATACTTCTCCGATCTCATTGAAACCGAGGAGCTTCCGGTACTCGAACGCTTCTTCTCACGACTTGCCGCACATCACACGAATAAAGGCGGCGCATGCGATGCGCACGTAGAACAGCTTTCCATCACCCCCACGAACAGATAGCGAGAAACAACATGGCTTTCGAATTGGGCGTCTACCATTTCGGTGAACTCACCCCAGACCCCACCACCGGCGCGATGATGAATCCCGGTGTCCACCTTCGTCATTTGGTGGAGCAGGCAACCGTTGCCGATCAGGTTGGACTCGATGTCTTCGGCGTCGGCGAGCACCATCGCACCGACTTCGCAGTCTCAGCCCCTGCCGTTGTGCTCGCGGCAATGGCTCAGGCTACCGACAACATCAAGCTGTCCAGCGCCGTAACCGTACTCAGTTCCGACGATCCCGTCCGCGTGTTCCAACAGTTCGCGACAGTCGACCTGCTTTCCGAAGGCCGTGCCGAGATCATTGCCGGCCGAGGTTCGTACACGGAGTCATTTCCGCTCTTCGGGTACGACTTGTCCCAGTACAACGAACTCTTCGCCGAAAAGCTTGATCTACTACTGAAACTGCGCGACGAGAACCCGATCAACTGGGAAGGACAACTTCGCCCACCACTGATCGACGGTGACGTGACGCCCCGCCCGGACCGTCAGATTCCGGTGTGGATCGCAGTCGGGGGTACTCCGGCCTCTGTCGTCCGTGCCGCGAAACTGGGCCTGCCCCTCTCACTGGCCATCATCGGTGGAAGTTACCAACAGTTCGAACCGTTCGTCGATCTGTACCGCAGGGCTGCAGCGGAGTTCGGACACGATCCGAACAAACTGGCTGTCTCGATTGCTTCGCCAGGATTTGTCGATACCTCGAAGCAAACAGCACTCGACACGTCGTACCCGTACTTCCAGGCCGGGTGGATGCAGAATCATCATCAGCGCGGAAACGGAGTTCCCATGCCGCGCAGGGCATATGAAGCGCAGGCAACCACCGCGGGTGCGTTCTTCCTCGGCGGCCCGCAGGAAATCATCGACAAGACGATGGCCCAGTACGAACTGTTCCATCATGACCGCATCATGATCCAGATGGGGTTCGGCAACGTGCCACAGAAGGACATGCTGCGTGCGATCGAGATCCTCGGCACCGAAGTAGCCCCCGTTGTGCGTAAGGAAATCGAATCACTGAAGTCGTCCCAAGAATAGGAGTTTCGATGAGCACACCGCTCAAAATTGTTGCCGTTGTCGGCAACCTCCAAAAACCCTCCAAGACTCGTGCCCTCGTCGACCTGATCGTCGAAACCTTGGGAGACTTCGAGCAGATCGACACACGAGTTTTCGAGATCGTGGATCTGATTCCAGGTCTTGCAACTGCTCTGGATCGCGATCACGTCGACTCAGTGACCGCCGAAGCGCTGGCAGCAGTCGAGTCTGCCGATATCGTCATCGCGGCGTCACCGGTGTTCCGCGGTTCGTACACGGGAATGTTCAAGCATTTTTTCGATCTCGTCGACCAGTACGCGCTTGCCAACACTCCGGTGATTCTTGCCGCTACAGGTGGTAGCGACCGCCACGCCCTCGTGTTGGATCATGCGCTGCGGCCACTTTTCGCTTTCTTCCAAGCGCTGACCGCTCCGGTCGGAATCTATCTCAGCTCAGGCGATTTCGACGGAACGACCATCCTCAATCCCGAGGTATTCGAACGTATCGAGATGGCAGCAAAGGACGTCCTGCCGGTAGCGAGGATGCTCGCGGAGCGGGATCGAGTTGCGCAGACGTGAACGCCCCTCATTCGCACAACACGGCAACAGTTGCCGGTCTGAGGATGATCGAACAGCTACGTCAGGTTCACGAACCTCTGCGAGCCGATATCGAGGTACTCGAGAACGCCCTGCAACTGTTGTCGGACGAAACCGCCGATCTGACTCGGATACCAGAAATGCTCGACAATCTGACGATCGCGGATTTCGTCTGGCAACTACGGGTCAACTGCGACTTCTACTGCAACACGCTGACTCTGCACCACACCATCGAAGATCAACGTATGTTCCCGGCAATGACCAGGAACTTTCCCGAGTTGGCCCCTGCGGTCGAACGACTGCAGGCAGAACACAAGCTTGTCGGGGAGATCGTGTCGGAAGCCAAGCGTGCGTCGCTCGCACTGAGCACCGAATCCTCCACGGTCAACCGGGCACACGCCGCAATCTCCGAATTGGCGGACCATATGCAGTCGCACCTCGATTTCGAGGAGGCCACACTCTTTCCGTACTTCCGACGGATGGATCGCGACTGGCATTACGGCTGATCGTGCACGCTCAGTGATTCTTCAGCTCCATCGCAGTAGCGTCGAAAGGGCCACCTCATGTCAGGAGCCCCCATGACCAACCCGGATCAACCCACCGTCCAGCAATCCGTTCCTCAGCACCCGATTCGACCGCCCGTCAATGCGGGTTGGGCAGTGGTCTCGCTGCTGTTCTTCTGGCCGCTTTCCTTCTCCGCTTTCACGCACGCCTTCAACGTGTATCCGCTGTGGGCTGACGGCGATGTGGCCGGGTCGCGGTATGCGTCCGATCGAGTGAAACGACTCGGTCAGATCTCGCTGTGGATCGCAGGCGGGCTGCTACTCCTGGTCTGCATCCTGTACGCGATTGCGGCAATCGTGTGGTTCGCCAACGGTGGCCACGATTACGGGCCGCGACGTATGCGCTGAACAACAACACTGAAACAACAACACCGCCGAACATCACCTCATCAATCGATCGATGAACTCCATGGTCTGGTCCATCGAAGCGACCATCGTTTGACCGTGACTGATTCCGGCGAGTTCTTGATACTCGAACTGCGTTCCCCGCGAACGCATGTCGACCAGTTGCGCCCAGGTGAGGGCGACAGGAACCGTTGTGTCCGACACGCTCTGCACCACACGCAGTGACCGGTCGTAGCCGTCGACCGGCACCTGCATCATCTCGCGAAACAGATCGTGGAAGCGTGGCGTCCATACCGACCGAGAAAACAACGAGCTCAACTGGATTCGTTCGGCGCGAATGTGGCGGCCGAGATCTCCGGCGCACAGTGTCCGAGCCTTTTCCATCCACTCGATCCCCCGCGGCGAGAGAACCTCGCGAATGTTCTCTTCGGGTCGTTGATCGTCGATCCCGGCCAGAACGTACAGCGCATATCCCACCAACCCGGCGATACCGATGTCGGGAAACAGCGGTCCGCCCAACGGAAACAAACCTTCCATATGGGTGGGGCCGGCAACGACGACCGAGCCGCGGAAATCCAATTCCGGTGCACGAGTGGTGGCCTCGTGTCCCGCGAAGTACGCAGCATGACCACCTTCGGACAAACCTGCGACCATCCACCGCGGACTCAGCACACTGCCGTACAACTCGTGCGCAGCCCGCACGATGTCGACCGCATTCGCGCCGGCGGCATGTCCGTCGAGATAGGCCAGCACCCCGTCGGTACCAAGTCCCGAGTAGTCGGTAGCGACCACCGCGTACCCCTGCTCCAACCAGCGTTCGATCGGTTCGATCTCGCCCGGACCGAATCCGGTCGACGAGGGTGCACACTGATCCGCACTGCCCAAAGTTCCGTGGGCATAGGAGATGACGGGCCAACCGCCCGCCGGTGCGGCACCGTCCGGCAGAAACACGGACCCTGACGACTCCCCCCACCTGTCAGCGGTACGCAGAGTTCGATACACGACCCGCTGCGTCTCACCGGCGCCGACCGGAAACACTGCGGCCGAGAGTTTGCCATAGGACTCCAGCGCGCCCGCGACTTCCGGTTCGTCCGCCGTCGCCACTGCAACACCTGATCCCCAGCCGAGACTCGACAACAGAATGCTCGCCACCACGGCCGCAACAAAGGTTCTACCCGAACGACTCACCACGCCAACCCCTCCCGACCTGTGCAGAGCATGATGTCGATATGCAGATCATCATCATCGGTCACAGCCTGCCCGGACGTGAGTGTTCCGAAACCGCAACCTTCGAAGGGCGCAGCAACATCCACGTCGGCGTTCAGCGCCGAGGCAAGCCACACGAAATCCTCGACCTCGTACCGGGAGATACCGAGACAGTGCGATGGGAACTGACAGCGAGTCTGGAGCGAAAGTCCGGTGCCTGGGACATTCTCGGTCCATACATCCAGGGTCCACCTCGCGGACGCTTCATCTACCTGTCCTGGGTGACGGTATCCGATGACCAGACGTTCGAGATGTTTCGGCGCGCAAAGCTGATGCTCGACGCGATCCCCGAGCACATCGTCGAGCAGGCCGACGCTTCCGGCATGCTCCACGGCGACCTCGGCCTCACCGACGCCGCAGGTAAACCACTGTGTGCGGCTATCCGACCGCCGACGATCACATGGTCACCCTCGCCTTACTGAGCATCGTTCAGTAGTGTGGAGATCGAACACTTAGCCTGCCCGGTGGCCCCACACGATCGATACGGAGTCCGAACTGATGAGCACCGAACACCTCGATGTCCTGATCGTCGGCGCCGGCTTGTCCGGCATCGGTGCTGCGTATCGACTCCAGACCGAGCTTCCCGGCAAGTCGTACGCAATCCTCGAGGCCCGCGCGAACAGTGGCGGAACCTGGGACCTCTTCAAATACCCTGGCATCCGATCGGATTCCGACATGTTCACGCTCGGCTACCCGTTTCGGCCGTGGACAGATGCCAAAGCAATCGCCGACGGTGATTCGATCCTCCGGTACGTGCGCGACACCGCGCGAGAGAACGGGATCGACAAGAAGATTCGGTACAACCGGAAGGTGACGGCCGCATCATGGTCGTCAGCGGACTCGACGTGGACAGTCACGGTCACAACCGGCAACGAAGACGAAACATTGACCTGTAACTTCCTCTATCTCTGCAGCGGTTACTACAGCTACGAGGGCGGATACACCCCCGACTTCCCCGGACGTGAATCGTTTGCCGGCGAGGTTGTGCACCCGCAGTTCTGGCCCGAAGAACTCGATTACTCCGACAAGAAGGTCGTTGTGATCGGAAGCGGCGCCACCGCAGTCACTTTGGTCCCCACGATGTCGCGGGACGCGAGCCATGTCACCATGCTCCAGCGATCACCGACATACATTCTGGCTCTGCCGTCCAGCGACAAGGTATCGGACACCATCCGCGCAGTACTGCCGAATCAACTCGCGCACAGCATCGCTCGATGGAAGAGCATCGTAGTGAACCTGAGTTTCTATCAACTGTGCCGGCGCAGTCCAGCGCGTGCAAAGCGGTTGCTGAACCTCGCGATCAGTCGCCAACTCCCGGAAGAGATCCCACTCGATCCTCACTTCACACCCACCTACGACCCCTGGGATCAGCGCTTGTGCGTCGTACCCGACGGCGATTTGTTCAAAGCCCTCCGATCCGGCAAGGCCTCGATCGAGACCGATCACATCGACACCTTCACCGAGACCGGGATCCGTCTCGCGTCAGGTCGCGAACTCGAAGCTGACATCATCGTCACTGCAACAGGATTGAAGATGGAAGCGTGCGGCGGGATGTCGATCGAAGTGGACGGCGAACCCGTCACCCTCGGTGATCGTTACGTCTACAAGGGCATGATGATCAGCGACGTACCGAACTTCGCGATGTGCGTCGGCTACACCAACGCCTCGTGGACTCTGCGAGCAGATCTCACGTCGATGTACGTCTGCCGACTGCTGACGGAGATGGATAAGCGCGGCTATTCGAAGTGCGTGCCGCACGCGAGCGAAGAGATGGACCAGCGGCCGATCCTGGACCTGGCGTCGGGGTACGTCATGCGTGCTGTGGAACAGTTCCCGAAGCAGGGATCGAAGTCACCGTGGAACATGCGTCAGAACTACATCCTTGATCGTCTTCACTCGACGTTCGGGAGCATCAACGACCACATGACGTTCTCGAAGGCGCCAGCTCGACATTCGACACCGGTACCGAGCAAGAGTTGAGCGGACCACGAACAACCAGGTAGAGCAATCGGGCGAAGCCACCAATCGATCCGACGACAAAGAACACACCCGAACCTGCGACTACTGCACAGAGCGCACCGAGAACGATGATCGCCGACGCCTCTACCATTCGACCGGCGGACTCCGATCCGAGAACGTGTATTTCATCAACTCCTTCGTCCATAAAACTATTTTCAGCCAACCGTCCAGCCGGTTTGTAGGGACTTTAGTCGCGAGTCGGATCAAAATGGACTCATAATTGCAGGTCAAGCGTTCAGTTGGGCACTCCGGTCGGATGAACTGCAGACGGTTCCGTAGTGTGCGCATCACAGAAAGTGGAACCAACGCCGGGGGAACATCATGAAAGTCGTCGTTTTCGGGGCAACAGGAATGGTCGGCAACAGCGTCCTGAGGGAATGCCTCGACGATCCACGAATCGACGAAGTCGTGACCGTAGGCCGCAATCCGTCCGGTACAACTGCCCCGAAGATCGTCGACATCGTTCACCGCGACATGCTCAACTTCTCGGCGATCGAAGCCGATCTGACCGGCGTGGAAGCCTGCTTCTTCTGCCTCGGTGTCTCCTCCGCCGGCATGAACGAAGCCGACTACACCCACATCACGCGTGACATCACGCTTGCCGCCGCCACGACACTGTCGGGTGTGAACCCTCAGATGGTGTTCGTCTACGTGTCCGGTGAAAGCGCCGATTCCACCGAAACCAGCAAGACCATGTGGAAGCGAGTACGTGGCGCGACCGAGAATGCGCTACTCGCACTCCCTCTCACGACCTACATCCTCCGGCCGGGATTCATCCGTCCGCGCCCGGGATCGCCGTCGAAGACCTGGTGGTACAAGGCCTTCTATCAAATCTCCGTGCCTCTCTACCCACTCTTGCGCAGGGTCTGGCCCAGCAGCGTGACCACCAGTGAAAACATCGGCAGGGCAATGATCACCCTCGCGGCAGACACCCCCGATCTTCCCGGCCGCGTCCTTCGCAGCGACAAGATCAACGAACTCGCGCAGGCCTGACAGCTTGACCTCGAAAGACGAAACCGCGGGCGACGAGTTCCAACGCCACGGCAACCGAGCAGGTTTGCGCCAACAGCAGCCCTGCCAGCACAAGAATTTGCACGGCACCGGCTTGAACGGCCGACCCCGTCGCGAGCAAAACGCCGACAAAGGCTCCCGGCAATGTCACGAGGCCGACGGTGCGCGTCTGGTCGACTCCCGGTAGCAGGGCGTCGGAGGCAGCGGTGCGGGCTACTTCCCACCGTGCATCGCGCTGGGAAAATCCAAGGCTCAGTGCGGCCTCCACTTCCCCGTACCGGTCGTCGACGGCATCGAGTCCGCGTTTGGCTGCCATCGATGTCGCAGTCATAGCGCCGCCCAGAACAATTCCGCCGATCGGCACCAGAGCGACGCCTTGCAGCGGAACCACTCCGGACAGCAGCATCAGTGGCAGAACCACACCGATTCCCGACGCCAACGCGATGGTCAGCCAAACTCCGGACGTCCCCGCGTTCGAGCGTCGTGCCGCGGTGAAAGACGCCGCAACGAACATGCCGGCGAGCACGAGGAGCGCCGACCAGATGTGGACCAAGGCGGCGGCAAGGATCAACGAAATCGCAGCCAACTGAAGAGCGCCACGAGCGAGGGCACCGGGGACCACCCGAACGCTACCGAGATAGGTGAATCGGTAGACGAGCGTGGCGACAAGTGCCATGACGATGCAGAGCACAGCCAGACGGATGCCGGAGTCGGCTATCGAAAGGCTCATGGGTCTCAGTGTTCCCTACGAGCCGAGTCCGATCCGAATTCGAGAACCGCTCAGAACACCCAACCGCGAAGGGCGACGAATCGCAGGCCACCGACAATTCCGCTCACGGCGATCACAAGCCCGGCTTGAAGAAGCCCGTCGGCGCCTGGGAGAAGGAAGCCGAGCGCACTGATGGCGGCAGAACTGGCGATCAACCCGACCAGTGCGAGTCCACCGCCTTCCCACTGCGCGGTGAACCAGTTGACGCGATCCGCGGCGTGGAAGGTGAGCCGGCGATGCAGCTCATTGGCCAGAATGGTGCTCAAGACCGCACCAACTGCGTTGGCGACCAGCGCTCCGTCACCGCGCAGCGCCAGAAAAGCGGCAAAGTACAAGATGTTGCTGGCTCCGCCGACGAGGGCAAAACGAACGAGCTGAGCAAAGGCGCCGTCGCCGGCAAGGGCGCGAAGCCTCGTTGCCGCGAAACCTGCACTCCGCGTACCCACCATCGAGATCGGATTGCTCCCGACCCAGATGTCAGACGTGCTCATATCGGCTTCTCTCATACGGACAATCGGAACCACACGTTCCGCTTAGCAATATAGCACTAACGGAATCGATCATTCCGCTTAGTACCGTAGACTGTGAGGATGCCGACAACACACCCCGACGCTTCTCATGCGGGGACCTCGGCCGACTGCTCACAGCCGCGCCTTCGGTCCGACGCCAAGGCAAACCTCGAGCGCATCCTCAACTCCGCTCGCGAGGTGTTCGCTGCCCAAGGACTCGACGCCACGCTGGCGGACGTCGCGAAGCACGCCGGCGTCGGCGTCGGCACCGTCTATCGCCGGTTCGCCAGCAAGGACGAGCTGATCCAGGCCCTGTTCGACACGCGGTGCTCCGAGATCGAAACGATTGCCGCCACCGCCCGGGAGATGCCAGACGCCTGGGAAGGTCTTGTCTACTTTCTCGACGTGATCTCCCTGCGCATGGCAGACAACCGCGGATTCGGCGATCTCCTGATGGACGGACGCTTCACGTCCGACACCTTCGCTCGCGCGCGCGCCGGGATCGCTCGACACACTGCGGTACTTGTCAATCGAGCCAAGGAACAGGGCACCCTGCGCAGCGACTTCGAAGTCAACGACATTCCGCTTCTCATGCAAGTCGTCAAGATGGCCCAGAAGTTCGGCGGCGACGAGGCCCCTCAGGCTTACCGCCGCGCACTCGGGTTCATGATCGACGGACTCTGCGCGTCCCGCACCGGCCATCGCGAGTTGCCCGTCCCGGCGCTGTCCTCCGAGCAACTCGATCACGTCCTTCATCGGTTTCAGGCAACGCCCGGGAAGAACTGCTGAGACGATTTCGCGGGCCCTGCTCCCCCGAACTCCCACGACTTCGGGGTCATCGCCACAACAGCGACGACCCCGAAGTTGTTGTCAGTGGGCGATTACGGGCTCGCCCTCCGCCGAATCCGGAAGCAGTCCACTCCGAAGAACCAGCGCGGTCAACACCGCGCCGACTGCGTAGATACCTGCTGTCCAATAAAACGCTGTCGTATAGCTCTCGACGGCAGCATGCGCCTGTGTCAACGGGTTCAACTCGCGCCCCACCAGGTAGTGAGAGGAAGCCGAGGCCGCAATCGTACTGAGCAGTGCGGTTCCGATCGACCCGCCCACCTGCTGCATCGTATTGATGGCAGCAGACGCAACGCCCGCGTCTTCGTGATGCACACCGGAAACTGCCCCCTGCATGGCCGGCGCGACGACGCTACCCACTCCGAAGCCACCCACGAGGAGTCCCGGCACAATATTGAGGGCATAAGCGCTCTCCACTGAGATCTGTGCGAGAAGAACCATTCCGATCGCCGACAGAATCAGTCCGCCCGTGACCACCAGGCGCGGCCCGAAACGCGGCAGAAGGACCGATGTCGACAGCGTTGCCGCCGCGACAAGCCCGATTGTCATTGGCATGAAGGCGAGGCCAGTGGCGATTGGGCTGTACCCGAGGACCAACTGCAAGTAGTAGGTCAGGAACAGGAATACTCCGAACACGCCTACACCCGAAATGAGGACGGCCAGGAACGACCCTGCTCGCATCCGGTCGGTCAATACCCGCAACGGAAGGAGCGGGTGATTGGACCTGGCTTGCCAGTACACGAATGCCACCATTCCCACAACGCCGGCTGCGAGCCACGCAATGGTTGCGGGTGAGTCCCACCCTTCGGTTTCGGCCTTCGAGAATCCGAAAACGATGCTGAACAGGCTGATCGACACCAGAATCGTTCCCGGAATGTCGAGCTTGGGCCGAGCCTCCGTGGTGTGCGGTGCGAGCAACAGGAACGCCCCGACCAGAGCGATCGCCGCGAACACGAGGTTCACGAACAGGCACCAGCGCCAGTCGACCCATTCGGTGAGCGCGCCGCCGAGCAACAGTCCGACAACGCCACCGCCGCCGGCGACGGCACCGAAGATGCCGAAAGCCTTGGCACGCTCGCCCGGATCGGTGAAGGTCACCGACAGCAGAGACAGAGCCGCCGGAGCAAGAAGGGCAGCGAACACACCCTGGCCAGCACGAGCCGCAACAAGCATCTCGAAGTTGACGGCCGCGCCCCCGACGGCGGAGGCAACCGCAAATCCGATCAGTCCGATGATAAATGTGCGCCTTCGGCCGAACAGATCGCTCAGCCGACCACCGAGCAGCAGCAAGCTGCCGAAGGCCAAGGCATACGCGGTGATAATCCATTGTCGGTCAGCGTCACCGAACTCCAGTGAACGTTGCGCAGCCGGCAACGCAATGTTGACGATGGTCGAATCCAAAACGACCATCAGCTGCGCAATTGCCAAAATCGCGAGAACCAGCCACCGTTTCGCGTGGTCGTCGCTTGATGGAGCTGACGGCTGCCCTAGTTCAGCCCGCTCAGCAATGTCTGACATATTTCCTCACCCAAACTATGCGGAGACTTGTTCTCCGGTTACGGGAGAACGTACACGAAAACGGAGATTAGGTCTCCACTTGGGGTAGGGTGGGGTCATGAGTACCGCACCGGAACGACCTCTTCGCGCCGATGCTGCGCGCAACAAGCGATTGATCATGGATGCGGCACGTGAGTTGTACGCGGAAGAAGGCATCGACGTCACACTCGACGACGTCGCCCGACGCGCAGGTGTCGGCGTCGGCACGGTGTATCGACGGTTCGCAAACAAAGAACAGTTGATCGACGGCGTTTTCGAGCAGAACTTCGCCGACATTGCCGCCGCGACTGAAGCGTCGCTGGCCAACCCGGATCCATGGAACGGACTTGTATCGTTTGCCGAATTCGCCTGCAGCCGTATGGCAGTCAATCGCGGACTCAAGGACGTAATAAACGGAACCGATGAGGGTTGCGAACAGCTCGCGTGCCAGCGATCCATCTTCGAACCGGCGATCGAGCAGATGTTCAGCCGTGCGCAGGCAGCTGGAACGCTCCGCCTCGACGCCGTCGTCACCGATCTCTTCGGACTCATCTTCATGGTGGGAGCACTCGCCGAATTCACTCGGTCCGTCAGCGAGACCGCGTGGCGTCGATACCTCTCGTTAGGACTCGACGGACTACGCGCCGCGGGGATGGGTCGTGACTCCCTCCCCCTCCCCGCGCTGAGTATCGAAGACCTGCACGACGCCAAACAATTCCTGAAAGATCGGCGCCGTTGAGCGTTGCGCTCAGATCTGCTCACGAGGAATGAAAATCCACATCACGATGTAGATCAGAAACTGCGGGCCGGGCAGCAGGCACGAGAGTACGAACAGCAAGCGGACAGTCGACGACTTCCAACCGAAGTATCGAGCGATTCCGGCGCACACCCCACCGAACATTGCTCCCGAGCGGGCGCGGGTGAGCTTGCGGGTATTCATCGGGGAGGTCATGTGTTGTTTCCTTTCAACGGAACTCGCGGTTCATCCGCGTCGACCTCCACTATCCGCTGCCGATCCACCTGTGCGCATCAGGCCATGGACCCATCTTTTCCGACGCGGTATGTCCTCAGGTACGAGTCCGTCCCCACGTCGGACTCAGGGTTCTCCCCCACACCCCGGCCTCGGACCTCAGCCTCGCACCTCAGCAGGGAAACATGCGTCGAAGCCGTTTCGGAGCCGCAAAAGGTTGCCAGTTGTCGACGTCCTGCGCGAGACGATCGGCAACGGTCCACAACGCCGACGGGTTGTGGGTCAACCCCATGTGACTGCCTTGCACCGCAATGCTTTCCGACAGGCCTGCCGAGGTTTCACAGCACGCTTGCCATGGAACGATACCGTCGTGCCTGGAGTAGACCGACGTGGCGGGAACAGAAATAGGCGATCCCTGTTCGGATTCGATGCCGTCTACCGGAGGCAGTATCGCGTGATTGCCGGACAAACGAGCGTAGAGAGATCCGACTCTCGTCTGCTCCAGACTGGTGAGACCGAAAGGACTTCCGAGTGTCACTACTTGACGCACCGAATCCGGCAGGTCCCTCGCCAGCTTTCGAGCGTAGATACCGCCCAGACTCCAGCCGATCACCGACACCTTCTGCTCGTATCGATCTGCTACCTCGGCCAATGCGGCAGGCAGTCCGTCGACCACCGTCGCCGTCGGGCCGGTGTTCAGACCCAGATTCCAACCGTGAACCCGGTATCCGAGAAAGCTCAGGTATGTCCTCAGCGCGAGAGTCGACACGTCCGACGTCAGCAATCCGGGGAGAACGAGGACCGGATGCCCGTCCCCACGCGGTGATCGAAGTAACCAAGGAGCCGCGAGAAGCAGTGAAGCGATGTCGACCAGTCCGCGCGTCGGCTCGCTCAGACACATCGCCAAGGATGGTGGCCCCGGAACAAGCGGGCCGACTTCACGAATCAGCGTCGATCGCTGTGCCCAATCGAATTCGGTCTCGGCGAAATCGATCGCCGAGACTTCCGCAACTACGGACACCTGAACTCCTGTCGGCCGGTGCCCTTGCCGGGGGCGCGTGGTGTGGCGGTTCCGCGAGCTGTGTGCTCAACCCGCGGAACCTTGTCCTCATCCGCCACCGGTAGCGAACCAGGACCCGTTCTGCCCACAGATTCGTGACCAAGGGCCTCTCGACCACACGAACGCTGTGTGATCCAGAACACTAGTTTTGGTTACGTTGCATCTACGTTGCGTACGTGTTTCGCCCTCGAAGGAGAACAGATGTCATTCGCGGACGAAGAGATTACCTACCTGAAGTCGCAGTCCTGGCGCGCGTAGCCCACCGTCGCACCGGACGGGCAACCCGACGTCGTGCCGTTCGTCGCGCGCGAGATCAGGATTTACGGAATCGCTGAGCCGATCGCGAGGGCAGGAATGGTCGGCCCCGGAATCTATTCACGCATGACGCCGACAGTCTCGTGGAGTTGGAACTTGGCAGGAGACCCGGCAGGTGACACCTGGTACGAATCGCATAACGCTGTTCACAGGCATTAGGTCAGTTCGAGTAACTCTCGGGTGGCAGATTCTCGGCAGCCCAGGCGGTCAATTCGCTGAGAGCGGGCAGCAGCGCTTGCCCCGAACCCGTTAGTTCGTACTCCACCGTGATGGGTGGACCCGCATCGACACTCCTTGTCACCAGGCCTGCCCCTGCCAACTCCGTCAGGCGTTCCGAGAGCACCGAATCACTGATCCCGCCAACCGCGCGCTTGAGTTCGGAGAATCCCGCCGGTCCATTCAGCAGAGTGCCGAGAATAACCCCGTTCCACCGTTTGCCGAGGAAGCCGAAGGCACGCGCAAGCGATTCGTCACATGCACGGGGTTCATGTTGCATTTCACTCCGGTTCGCCACTCCACCATCCTAGCCGAAGTGCTACCGTGTTCAGAGGCACTTTGTTTTTACTAGTTACTAGCTTTACTGAGATCGCCTCGGTTGAGCTACCAAGGAAAGGAACCGCCGATGTCTCTCGACTCATCCACCCCGTTCACTGCACAACAACTCGACGAAGTTGGACGTGAACTGCTCTTCACAGGTGCCCGAACCGCAAACGCCTTCTCGAACGAACCTGTGACCGACGACGAACTCGCCGCGATTTGGGACCTTGCGAAGTGGGCTCCCACCGGAGGAAACAGCAGTCCGCTGCGAATCCTCTTCGTGCGGACCGAAGAGGGCAAAGCTCGCCTCTTGGAACACATCGCGGACGGCAACAAGGACAAAACTGCTTCAGCTCCGGTCGTCGCGGTCCTCGCCGTAGACACCCAGTTCCATGAGCACATCCCGACGCTGGCTCCTCATGCTGCCGAGATGCAAGAACCCTGCGCTTCCGACGAGGCTGCCGCCGACGCAACCAGTCGGTTCAACGCCACACTGCAGGCCGGTTACCTGATCCTTGCGATCCGAGCTCAGGGTTTGACCGCGGGCCCGATGGCAGGGTTCGATGGCGCCGGCGTCGACAACGAGTTTTTTGCCGACGGTCGATTCAAATCCATTCTCGTGGTGAACATCGGCCACCCTGGCGAGAACCCGTGGTACGACCGCCTGCCACGACTGCCCCATGCGGACGTACTACGCTGGGCTTGAGTCAACCTGCGTTCAACTTCAGCAGCGCGCCTTCAGCGCCATAGGATTCCCGAGAAAGTGGGAGGGTTCTTCGGAACCCTCCCACTTTTTCTGTTTCCGTCACGTTTGAGGTGGCTATCTGCTGGGTACATACCCGCGTCTCGCAAAATCTCACGTCCAGAACAACATCCGACACGCTGCAATCGGAATTAGTTGCAGTATCTCAGTTTTTGGACGACAGTCGAGGGAAACCCCTCGGCCTACGGAGGCTGTGGGGAAAGCCCTTGTGCGCCGGTCGGTGTCGAGGGAAGACGTTCGAGCGAGCAGAAGTCCGAAGAAAGTGGGTTCGGAAATATGGGCGCGCTATGGGATTTTGTCGTTGCACGACGACAACAGTTGTTGACCGACTCGTACCTTCATGTTTCAGCAGTTATCCAGTCCGTGATCATCGCGACGATCGCCGCCGTGATCATCGGCATTCTCGTCTACCGGAGCCCGGCGGGATCCTCCATCGCTACTGCGTTGGCCAGCACGATCCTGACGGTTCCTTCATTCGCCCTCCTCGGACTGCTCATTCCGATTCTCGGTCTCGGCGTCGCTCCCACGATCACCGCGTTGATCTTGTATGCCCTGCTCCCGATCATTCGGAACACGATCATCGGTCTGGATGCAGTCAACCCGGCGATCACGGACGCAGCCCGCGGTGTCGGAATGAATCGCATGCACGTACTGAGTCGAATCGAGCTACCGATCGCGTGGCCGTCGATCCTCACCGGCATGCGGGTCAGTACACAGATGCTCATGGGCATCCTCGCCATCGCGGCGTACGCCAAAGGTCCTGGTCTGGGAAACCTGATCTTCTCCGGACTCTCGCGTGTCGGTAGCCCGAATGCTGTTCCGCAAGCGCTGGTCGGCACCGTACTGATCGTCATTCTCGCTCTGATTCTCGACGGAATCTACGTCGTCATCGGTCGTCTCACTACTTCGAAGGGGCTGCAATGACTGAAACCATTCCGTCTGACGTATCCACAGATCAGAAGGTATCCGGGGTCGAGATCGTCCTGGAGTCCGTCACCAAGCGGTACCCGGGCCAGAAAGCTGCAGCGGTGGACAATGTTTCGCTGACTGTTCCGGCCGGTGAAATCGTGGTCTTCGTCGGACCTTCGGGTTGCGGCAAGACGACGACGATGCGCATGATCAACCGCCTGATCGAACCTACCTCCGGCAAGATCACCATCGACGGCAAGGACGCGCTGTCGATCGACCCGGACAAGCTCCGCCGTGGCATCGGGTACTCGATCCAGCAGGCAGGCTTGTTCCCGCACTTCACGATTGCGAAGAACGTCGCGACTGTCCCGGGTCTGATCGGTTGGGACAAGAAACGTATCGCAGCGCGCACCGACGAGATGCTCGACCTCGTAGGCCTCGATCCCGATACCTATCGCGACCGCTACCCTCGCCAATTGTCCGGCGGGCAGCAACAGCGTGTGGGCGTGGCGCGGGCGCTGGCTGCCGATCCTCCGGTGCTGTTGATGGACGAACCTTTCGGTGCCGTCGATCCGATCACCCGCGGCCTGCTCCAGGACGAACTGATGCGTCTGCAGTCGGAGTTGGGTAAGACCATTGTCTTCGTCACGCACGATTTCAACGAGGCAGTCAAACTCGGTGACCGTATTGCCGTGCTGGGCAATCAGTCCAGCATCATGCAGTACGACACTCCGGAAGCGATTCTCGCCAATCCCGCAAACGACATGGTCGCCGGATTTGTCGGGGCGGACGCCTCGCTCAAGCAGCTGACCCTGACACGCGTGCGCCAGATCAAACTCAAGCAGTGCCTCACCGCCCGCGAAACCGATTCGGTCGATGATTTGAGAACCGCACTCGCAGCGCGTAAGTGGAAGTGGGCCCTGATTCTCGATCAGCGCGGACGGCCGCTTCGCTGGGTCTCGCCCGGCCACCTCGCCCATGCGTCGACTCTTCGAGGTGTCGGTAACGAGATCGGCGAAGCCGTGTCCATCCAGTCCACCCTGCAGGATGCTTTGGAAGCTCTTCTCGCAGAGAGCAATGCGTCCACCGTGGTCACCGGACGGCGTGGCGAGTACGTCGGTCTCATCACCATCGACACACTGGTCAGCCATCTTTCCGAAATGCGCGAGGAGCATGCGCACGACCACGACGAAGAGCCAGACACCGAGAACGTCGAGGGTTGAACATGACTGCCACGACAGAGGAGCGCGTCTCCGCGCCTGAGATGGAACCGGACGCCCCCGATCTGGGTGCGGCCGAGAACGCCGCCACGCGCCGTGCGGAACGGATGCGACTGTATGTGCAGCCGGTCATCGTCCTGATCCTGGTTGCGGGCGTGTTGATCTGGGCATTCAGCCGAGATCTCAACGCGACGCAGAAGGCGAGCATCAACCTCGACAACATCGTCACTCTGACCTGGCAGCACGTACTGATCACCGCCGCCGTGGTCATCATCGTCGTCGCCATCGCGGTTCCACTCGGAACCCTGCTGACCAGGCCGAAATTCACCCGCCTGGCACCGTTCTTCGTGGGAATAGCCAACATCGGAGCCGCAGCGCCTGCCATCGGCCTGCTCGTGCTGTTCTATCTCGCGACAAGAACGACCGGCTTCTGGATCGGCGTGTTTCCCATCGCGTTCTATTCGTTGCTTCCGGTGCTGCGCAACACCATCCTCGGCTACCAGCAAGTGGACAAGACCTTGATCGATGCGGGGCGCGGGCAGGGAATGTCTTCGCTCACGGTCCTACGTCAACTCGAGTTCCCGATGGCCGTCCCGTACATCCTTGCAGGACTGCGTACTTCGCTCGTTCTGGCCGTCGGTACCGCGACACTGTGCTTCCTGGTCAGTGCCGGCGGACTCGGCATTCTGATCGACACCGGATACAAGCTCCGCGACAACGTCACCCTCGTGGTCGGTGCCGTACTGGCGGTGTCGTTGGCCTTGCTGATCGACTGGCTCGGCGCGCTCGCCGAAACTTATCTCGGGCCCAAGGGATTGCGATGACCAAGACTTCGATCACCAGAACGTGGGGCTGGAAACTCGCGGTTGCCACGATCGGCCTCACACTTGTCGCTTCGTGTGGTCTCGAGTCCGGTGGCGCACTGCCCCT
>NZ_CAURKP010000109.1:0-17968 GCF_963525155.1 uncultured Rhodococcus sp. | reverse complement strand
TTGGAGTACTGCCCGCCCACCCGCTGGGGTGTGCCATCGCATTTGCCGAGATAGGTACAGCCGAGCGTGAACTCGGCGCTGTAGTACGCCCGCCAGACTGGTGCCTGCTCGGAAGGGAATGTCGCAGGCTTGCCCGGTTGGTCACGCAATGCCTTGTACGTGTCTAACGGCAGCGAAGCCGGCTTCAAGATTCCGTTGTCTGCACCGACCGCTGAACACAGATCCTGCCCCCGCAGCACCTGACCACCGGGAAGGTGCAGCTCTGGCTCAGGCAGTCCTACGCCGCCGGTGAGATCACGCCCATTGTCCGGCAGGTAGATGCGATAAAGCAGGCTTATCCGGTCCTGACCTGGCACACCGGCATACAAGGTGTTGGGTTTCGGCTCAGCAGGTGAGGCCTCGTTGAGGACGGAAGCCGTGTACGACCTGGCACCTTCGTTCGCTCGATCGGCACCGGGAAGATAGGTATTGCGCGAGCCTGCGTCCGGAGCAGTCGAAATGTCATTGAGGACGGCGGTCGGCATCGCGGTTGCCGCGTTGTACGAGTTCAACGACTGATAGCGAGCATGCGCATACTGCCCTCGGATAACCAACTCGGCGTTCTCGGGGATTGTGAACTGCGCAGCCCAGTAAATCGCCGCAGTGTCAGGAAAGGCGTAGTTGAGCTGTGGGTCCGCGCGCTCGGGATTGATCGGCACGGACCAGAAGCAGGTCGACACCGGATGCTCGACGTCCGGTCCGCCGGATCCGAAATCGACAGAACCAGATTCGGATCCGCTAGCCGAACCGGTTCCTGATCCGGATCCGCTCGACGAACCGAAATCGACAGATCCGACCGGCGCGGCAACCGCGGACCCAGCCCCGGCAAATACAGTGATCGCGCTCAGCGCCACCGCAGCTACGAGTGTTCTTGATGAATGCATCGCGCTCCTTGTTAGATAGCTGACAAACAGTGATAGAACGATCTAGAGCGAGTACTCCCGGTCCAACGACGAGAGACCGTCACGAGGTCCGCACTCCGCACTACTACTTGGTGGGTTGAAAGTCGTTCGTCAGAGCGCCGCGAATCGCGTCGGTGTCCGACTGAGACCAGTTGTCGGGGTGCAGGATCCGCGCCCACATGTCCGCCGCCTCGGCACCGTAGTTGTGCCCGTGACCTGGCGGAACGTCCGCCGAGAAGACCATGTCGAGTGTCACCTGCCAGAATGTCACGAACGGTATCCACGTCATTCCCGGATCGACATCACGGCCGAGAGGCTCGGCAAGCCAGTCCGGCTTGTTCAGAAGCAGGTCGAAAGACCACCAGACAATTGGGTCGCTGGCGTGCTGCCAGTACACGACGCGTGAGTCGTTCCACGGCGCATCCAGTTCGAGATCCTCCGGATAGGCAGCGAAACGAATCGACTGCCCGTCGTCGATCACCGGCACGGCTTCCCGTGAGCCGGAGTCACGACTGCTGGTGATCTCCTGCCATTGAGCGGTGAAGTTCGGAGTCCCCGACCACAATGCCCCATCCACCCGCGTCGCCATGTCCTGTGCTCCCGCGAACGCGGCCTGTCCCCCGTACGATCCGAGGCTCTCGCCGAAAACGACAAGCTTGGGGCGCTTGTCGAGCGGCAGATCGATCCACTTCGCATAGACAGAGTTGAACAGCGCCCGGCCTGCGGCCATCGGGGTTTCGCGATCGGCGATGAATGCCAAAGGGCTGGGAAGGAACGAGTACTGCATCGCCGCGATGGCGGTGTCGCCGCCCTGGACGTATTCGAAAGCGGACGCCACGTCGTCGTTCACCCAGCCGCGGCCGGTGGTGGTCACTACTGCCAGGACGGCACGGTCGAAGCCGCCGGTGCGCTCGAGTTCGTTGACGACCCGCTGCGCGACACCGTCGACGGAATCCGACGACTCACGGCCGGCGTACACGCGGATGGGTTGCTTCGCGTCCCGGCCGGTCAGCGCGGAAATCTGCACCGCAGACGGCCCGCTACCCATGAAGGTGCGACCCTCCTTGCCCAGCGAATCCCATGCCTCGGCAGACATGGGTGAACCACTGCGTTCGGCGATCAGAGGCTGGTCGATACCATCGGGCGTGTCGTTGTCCGCGCCGGAGAAACTCCAGTTCGCAAAAGCGATGAGCCCGTTGTAGAGGGCACCGTTGACGACGAAGATCGCCAACGCGAAGACGACGACCAAGCTCGCGACTTTCGCTGCTTCCTTGGGAACAAACCGCAGAGCAACGGCAGCGAGCCCTCTGGTGAGATACCGCAGACCGCGACCCGCCTCCAGCAAGATCAACCACACCACCAGCGAAATCAGCAGCACCAGAAGATAGTTCGCCCGGTTCACGCGAGGCGCCTCGACCAGATCACGGACGATCTGCTGCCACCACGAACCCAAGATCAGAAAAAGAGGCACCAATATCACTGCCAGTACGGCGAGTACGGCCCAACCGATCCGCTTGGTCCGGTCCGACCATGTCGGTTCGACTCCGCATTTGCGGATCATCCACGCCACGCTCACACCGATGCCGTACCCGGTGGCGACGGAAATACCGGTTGCCACGCCCTGCAGGTACCACGCGCGCGGTAAGAGGGACGGGCTCATCGAGAGGACGAAAAACACCAGACCGAACGACAACCCGACCGAGTGCAGTGTCTTGCCGTAGCGCCGCACACCTTCCCACACACGTTTCATGCCCGAATCGTAAGTGCGCCAGAAAGATGAAATGCGCCTCTCATCCCTTTCGAATGAGGCGCGAACTACGTCGGTGGAAAGTGTTCGCTATTCCGCGTCATGCACCGAAAAGCTTCGACCCAACGGCAATCACGGACAAACACCGGTGGTGCGTTGACAGATTTCACACACGCGAGTCCGCGTACACTGTGTGGGGTCAATCCACTCAGCACGTACAAATTCGGCGCGATTCTCATGGCGGCAAAACGAGGAAACCTACCGATCGAACTGAGCAGTTTCGTCGGTCGTCGGTCCGAGGCCAAAGAAGTCCGACGCCTGCTGTCGGACTACCGGCTCGTGACCCTTACGGGCCTGGGTGGGGTCGGCAAAACCCGCTTGGCGCTCCGTGCCGCCGATGATTCCTCCCGTACGTTCCCCGGGGGCGTCTGGTTCGTCGACTTCAGCGAACTGCGGGAGCCGGCACTTCTCGATCAGACGATTCTTGCCGCACTCGGAGTACAAGACCGATCTACGCGGTCACCGCGATCGGTACTGATCGGCCGTCTCGTCGACGAACGTGTCCTGCTTGTTCTGGACAATTGCGAACACCTCATCGGCTGGGTTGCCGACACCGCCGCCGAACTTCTCCGGTGCTGTGCCCGATTGGCACTTCTGGCGACCAGCCGAGAACCACTCGACATTCCCGGCGAGATGGTATTACGGGTGCCGCCTCTGCGATTTCCCACCGAGGCGCCGTCGCCAACCGACACCCGTGATGGTGATGCGATGATGCTGTTCGAGCAGCGGGCACGTTCCTCCGTGACGGACTTCCGCATCACCAGCGAGAACAGCGCGGCTGTGGAGAAGATCGTCCGCCGGTTGGAAGGACTACCGCTGCCGATCGAGCTGGCGGCTGCCCGACTGAGGGCGATGTCGGTCGATCAGATCCTGCAAAAACTCGACGACCGCTTCCAACTGCTGACGCGGGGCAGCCGGAACGCTCCAGCGCGTCAACAAACGCTTGCACAGAGTATCGACTGGAGCTTCGATCTGTGTACGCCGCCGGAGAAGTCGTTGTGGGCGAACTCGAGCGTATTTGCGGGTAGCTTCGATCTCGGGTCCGTCGAAGGAATTCTCGCCGACGAAGCACAGAACGACGACTTGGGCGATCTCGTGATGTCCCTTGTCGACAAGTCGATCCTCATCCGTGAACAAAACGGCTCGTACGTCCGCTACCGCCTACTCGAGACTCTTCGCGACTACGGGCGTGAACTGGTGTCAGTCGACGAGTGGGTCTCGCTGCAGCGCAGGCACAGTGAGTGGTTCAGGCAACTCGTCTTCCGCGCCGGAGTCGACTGGACGGGGCCGCACCAAATCGACTGGATGACGCGGATCGACCGCGACTTACCCAACGTGCGCACCGCGTTGGAATTCGGTCTGACCGAACCCGACTCGGTCGAAGACACATTGCGTACCGCAAGTGCTCTGCATGATTACTGGCTTGCACGTGGTCGATTCAACGAAGGTCGCTACTGGTTGGGTCGCGCCCTGGCCGAGGTGCCCGAACTGACCGAGGGCACTCTCGGTGAGGCGGTAGTCGAGGCCGCCGCGACAGGCGCACTGCTGGCAGCCCTCCAACGAGATATCGCTTCGGCGACAAGCATTGCCGAAGAGGCTCGGCGACAGGCCGAGATGCAGCGGAACGACGACGGTCGCATACTGGCGCGGTACACGCTCGGATTCGTCGCGGTCGCCGACGGCGATCTCGTGCGCGGCGCCGAGTACCTGGAGCAGGCTGTCGCAGCATTCCGGGCAAACGACGACATCGCCCGTCTGGTACCCGCGCTCTACTGGTTCGCCTTCGTCGTCGACGCACTCGGCGAAACCGACCGGGCTGCAAGCATTTACGAGGAGGAGTTGGCCCTCACCGAATCGCGCGGCGAAATCTTGTGGCGGTCGATGACGATGTCGGACTACGGATCCGCCCTGTGGCGTCATGGCAACCACGCTCGCGGTATCGAGCTACTCGAAGATTCTCTCCGATTGCTTCGAGGGCTGGGTAACCAGTTCGGATGTGCATGGTGCCTCGAGGAAATCGCGTGGACGCTTGTCGACCGGGACGCAAAGCTGGCAGCCACACTGATGGGAGCTGCCGACACGCTGTTCACCGCCACGGGCAGCCCGATGGACACCTTCAGGAGCATGGTCCCGTACCACGAAAACAGCGTGACCGAGGCTCGTAACCGGCTCGGAGACAGGGTGTTTCAAACAGCATTCGATCATGGACGAGCTCTGACTCTCGACGACGCAGCGGCCCGCACGCTGAGAGAGCAACCGCCCGGTGGATCACCGAAATCGGCCGCCGACGAAGTGCTGACTCCGCGGGAGCAGCAGGTGGCCGAACTCGTCGCACAGGGCCTGACCAACCGAGCAATCGCGGACAAGCTGGTCATTTCTCAGCGCACTGTCGACGGCCACGTCGATCACATACTGAACAAACTGGGGTACGGCTCGCGCACCAGGATTGCGGCCTGGGTGCTCCAGCGCACAAACGACTTCCGCAACCCTTCGACCTCGTGACGGTCGGTGTCTTCGATCGATCGCGGCGCGGCGGGTAACCCGGCCGAATCCTGTCGCAAGAATCCGACCGTCGAAAGTTTTCTCAGCCTTCGTGATCAGCGAGAGTCCAGTGTCCCGCACCGCGCAGTTCGAGTTGTCGATTGTGAAAAACGTCGAGAGTGCTGCGATGCCCGACGCTGACAATGATGCTGTCGGGCAGTTCACGGCGAAGGATGTCGTAGAGCGTGTACTCGAGGCCTTCGTCGATTCCGGATGTCGCCTCGTCGAGAAATGCGGTTCGCGGTCGGATCAGGAGGACTCGGGCGAACGCCAACCGTTGTTGTTCGCCCGGCGACAGAATTCGAGTCCAATCAGCCGGCTCGTCGAGCCGACCGATCAAATGTGCGAGATGCACCTCGGCGAGCGCGTCGTGGAGCCTGCGGTCGTCGAAGTCCGAGCGCCCGGTGTTCGGCTGACCTGAGGGCAACTGGTCCGGATATACCAAACCCGCGCGCAGAGAACCCAATGGTAGGTATGGCCGTTGTGAGAGGAACAGGACGTCTCCGACCGGGGTGGTCACGGAACCGTTTGTGTACGGCCACAACTGCGCGATGCTGCGGAGCAGCGTGGTTTTGCCGCTACCCGACGGACCCTTCACCAGCAGTGCATCGCCGGGCCCCAGTGACATGTCGAGTTCGGAGATCAACGCCTCACCAACCGGCGTGCGCACGTCGAGTCCCCGAACAACCAAATGACTGCCAGCGGAGAACGCGTCGAGCACGGGAAGTGCGCGGGCACGACGATTGGCATCGGCGAGCCCGGTCAAACGGATCAGTGTGGCCCGGAAACTTGCAAAATCGGCATAGGACTCTCGAAAGAACGACAACGAATTGTGCACCTGGCCGAATGCTTGAGCAGTTTGCATCACGTCGCCGAAAGTGATCTGCCCGCTGAACAATCGAGATCCCTGGACCAGAAACGGAAACACCACCGCTGTCTGATCCACTGCCAGATTGAAGCCACTGAACTTGAGCGTCCGGAAGACGATCGCCCACATATTGCGGATCACTGCAGCAAAACGTAGTCCGAGCGTGCGTCGTTCGACGTTCTCTCCGCGATAGAAGGCGATGCTTTCGCCGTACTCCCGTAGTCGAATCAACGCGTACCGGAAGGTGGCGCCGAGTTTCTCGTTCAAGAAGTTCAGCATGATCAAAGGCCGGCCGATCCAGAATGCGAGTGCCGTGGTCACCAACACGTAGATGTAGACGAGAAAGATCATCGCTCGCGGAATCTCGGCACCGAAAACAGTCAACGGCCCGGACAGATCCCACAGGATCTTGGTGAAGCTGACAATCGACACCATTGCGGCGACGGCGCCCATGGACAACGTGCGGGACGACGTCGCGAATGCGGTGATGTCTGCCTGAATACGTTGGTCCGGATTGTCGACGGGGTTCTCCAGGAAGTTTCCGCGATAGTAGGCGCGGCCGTCGAGCCAATCGTCGGTCAATGTGTCATTGAGCCAACTGCGCCAATTGATATCGAGTGTTTGGCCCACCAGGTAGACGACGAGTGAGCTAGCGACGTGGACTGCGGCCAATATCGCGAACACTCGCAGGTAGTGCCAGAAAGCGGTTTCGTCGAGGTTCTGAATGGCGTCGTAGAAATCCTTGTACCAGTACGAGAACAACACCGTCACGCGGACACCGAATATCGTGAGCAGCAGCAGTAACGCGAGAATCGACAGCGGAATGACGGTGCGCCGGGGATCGAAGTAGGGCCAAGCCATTCGCCGAAACTGGTTGCCCCAGCGGGTATACCGAGCTAGCAGCAGCGCGGTGACGACGAGAACCGCTACCGTGATCGCATATGCCTCTGCCAACCACAGTGCGCTGTCCGTTACCGCGCTACCCCAATTCACCGTAGCCTCCGTCCTGGAGGGGAACTGACGATCACATATCGGTCGACAGCATTCGGTTCGCGATCCGCAATCCCGAGTCTTCCGCGGCATCCAATGCACGTGATTGCTCTGCCGTTATCCTGTCGCACACCCAATCCCAGTGCATCGTCACCACAGCGCCGGGGACGGGCATCGCCGCAAGCGCGTTGCCCTCGACCCTCCACCGCACTCTCTGCGTTGCCGGTCGGCCGCGTGCGAGTTGCTCACCGTCGAACTCGAGCGGGGACGAAACCACCAATGCATGCTCCTCGCCGACGTCCTCGACCACCCCCCATCTGATCCGGCAGTTCTGGAGGACGGACAGTGGGACCGCACCGCGCTTCCGAAGAAGCTTGACCCACGGATACACCAGAAATACGTGAAAACTGTGGTGCGCGAGCGCGCGGTCCCGACCCCCGAGGACGGGGAGGAACCCGGTGTTCTCGCGTTCACCGAATGCCCCCCTCAAGTGCTGTAACAACTTCCCCGAATCGAGAGCGTCGAGGAGATCACCTCCCACCCAATAGGCTTCGATCACTCGCGAATCCAGGGGGTCGTCGATGCCCGCTCCTACAGCCAATGCCTCGAGGTACGGCCACGCACCGTCGAATTGACGAGCGTGATCACGGTCGCCGCTGCCCGAGTTGCCGCTGGCCAGACGAAGCAGCACTGAAGGATCGTCGGGTCCGCAGTAACCCAACTCGTTCGGCGGATACGCGTAGCGGGCAAACAATGCCGGCCCGTTCATACCGACGGCAGTCATCAGCAGATCCGAGGAAGTTGTTCACCTGCCGGCAAATCCACTACCCGATTGCCTCCCAATGCCGTACGCGCCACCACCATTGTGCGATGTTCGGCCACGCACTCCCCGATCACGGCGGCTCCCACACTCAGTGGATTGCCGTGCATCGCTTCCAGAACCAGGGCGGCATCTTCGCGTGGAACGAAAGCGATCAACTTGCCCTCGTTTGCGACGTACAACGGATCCAAGCCGAGTAGCCCACAGGCGTCGCGCACGTCAGCGGGAATCGGCAGATCTCGCTCCACCAGCGCAACCCCGATGTTCGACGCCTGAGCGATCTCGTTGAGGGTCGCGGCGACTCCGCCCCGCGTAGGGTCGCGCAGGACGTGGATGTCGACGCCGGTGGCAATCATGTCGGCCACCACGCCGTTCAGGGCCGCACAATCACTGCGCACTTCGGTCCCGAATTCGAGACCTTCGCGACAACTCATCACGGCCACGCCGTGAACGCCGATGTCGCCGCTGACGATCACGACGTCACCCACTTGTGCGCGAGTGGGGCTGATGTCCACCCCGTCTGCGACAATCCCGATTCCTGCGGTATTGATGAAGACTCCGTCGCCGTGACCGGCATCGACGACCTTGGTATCACCCGTCACCAGCCGAACGCCGGCAACGTGCGCGGCCTCACCGAGCGCCTTCGCGATTCCCGCGATGTCGGTCAGCGCCGTTCCTTCTTCCAGGATGAATGCCGTCGACATCACCAATGGCTGCGCTCCCGCCATCGCCAGATCGTTCACCGTTCCGTTGACAGCGAGATCGCCGATCGTTCCGCCGGGAAACACCATGGGTTTGACGACATACGAGTCGGTCGAGAACGCGAGCCGCACCCCGCCGACGTCGAATACGGCCGAGTCACCGAGTTCTGCATCGGCAGCGCTTCCGAACGAGGGCAGGAACAGGTGCTCGATGAGCTCGGCGGACATCGCTCCTCCACCACCGTGCCCCATGACGATGTTCGGCGAATCACGCAGCGGCAGTGGGCAGACCCACGCCGACAAGTCCACGACAGCGGTCTCCTCAGCCGGCATGACCCGCCTCCTGAAGTTCCAGGCGCCGGTACAGGTAGTACGCGGCGCACGCCCCCTCCGACGACACCATCGTGGCACCGAGCGGATTCCGCGGAGTGCATTCCTTCCCGAAGGCACTGCACTCGTGTGGCTTGATCAAACCTTGCAACACTTCTCCGGAACGGCAGACGCTCGACTCGTCAGTATGGATATCGGTCACCGAAAAACGCTCTTCGGCATCAAAATACGCATACTTCGGTGCCAGCTGCCAACCGCTGTCCGGGATCGATCCGATGCCGCGCCACGTCCGGTCCGACACGGCGAACACATCCTCGAGCATCGCTTTCGCTGCGGTGTTGCCCTGCGCGGTGACGGCACGGGCGTAAGCATTTTCGACCTCGTATCGACCCGATTCCAACTGCAGCACCGTCTTTCTGATGCCCTCCAGCAGATCCAGCGGCTCGAATCCGGTGACGACGATCGGGACCTTGTACTTCTCGGCCAGCGCCGGGTACTCCGACGTTCCCATCACACTGCACACATGCCCGGCCGCCAGAAATGCCTGCACGCGGCACTCTGGCGAATCCATGATCGCGGCCATCGCCGGCGGGACCAGAACGTGCGAGACGAGTAGGGAGAAGTTCTCGATACCCAGGCGATTGGCCTGATAGACGGTCATGGCGTTGGCCGGCGCGGTGGTCTCGAATCCGATCCCGAAGAACACCACTTGCCGACCCGGATTCTCCTTGGCGATAGTCAGTGCATCCAACGGTGAGTACACCACCCGCACGTCACCGCCGGCGCTCTTGATGCGGAACAGATCCGACGAACTCCCCGGAACTCGCAACATGTCCCCGAAGGAGCAGAAAATGACATCGGGTCTTGCCGCGATGTCGAGAGCTTTGTCGATGATCTCGAGCGGGGTGACACAGACCGGGCATCCGGGTCCGTGGATCATCTCGATCTGTTGGGGAAGTAATTGATCGATGCCGTGTCTGATGATCGAATGTGTCTGACCACCACACACTTCCATGATCGCCCATCGCCGTGTGGCCAGCGCACGGATCTGATCCAGCAGTTTGCCGGCCAGTTCCGGATCGGAGAACTCGTCCAGATATTTCATGATTCCGTCTCTTTCGGTTCGATCCCCGCGGCCCGGGCAGCCCTTTCGAACCCGTCACCGAATTCCTCTTCGAGTACGCCGAGGTGCTCGAATTCCGCCAGCGTGCTGCGAGCGGATTCCTCGTCGAGTCGCTGGATGGCAAATCCGACGTGCACCACGACGTACTCGCCGACTTGGGCGCCCGGAATGTACTCGAGGCACACTTCTTTTCGGACGCCACCGAAGTTCACCACCGACATCGTCGTTCCGTCGCGTTCCTCCAGGGACTCGATACGTCCCGGTACGGCTAGGCACATGGCACAACTCCTGACCTCATGACGAACTCCCCACCAGCACTTGGCCGTAGGCGAGACCGCCGTCGTTCGGCGGCAACTCCAGCCCTGTCAACGGCGTGAATCCAGCGTCTGAGAGCAGAGCACACGCCCGAACGAGCAGTAGAGGGTTCTGAAAGACACCTCCGGTGAGTACTACCTCGTCCACTCCCGCCAGTTCCCGGCCACGAATTGCCCACTCGAGCACCAGGTGCGCTACGGATTCGTGGAAACGGGCGCCGATCACTTCGGCGGGCAACTTCTCCCGGAGATCGCGGACAACAGCCCGGATGACCGACCGCGGATCTGCGGTCCACGAATCGTCGTCCGACTGCGTCCAATCGAAGGTGTACCGCGAACCGGCGCTGTCGACTCCCCTCGACACCCCCTCCAACTCGATGGCAGCCTGCGCTTCGTAGTCGACCCTCTGACGGACCCCGGTCAGCGAGGAGACTGCGTCGAACAACCGCCCCATGCTGGAGGTGTCCACGCACCCGAAACCGGTTTCCATCTGGTGAAGTAGGACCGACTGCTCTCGGGGCGGACAGGCTGCCACGGGCGCGAGGTCGGATTCCCAGTCCAACCCGGCATGCCACAGGTGGGCGAGCGCCATTCGGTACGGCCGTTCCACTCCGGCATCGCCCCCGGGCAGCAGTACGTATCCCAGATGCGCGAGACGGCGATAACCCTTGTACGTCGCCAGCAGTAGTTCCCCTCCCCACACTGCGCCGTCCGCCCCGTAGCCGGTGCCGTCGAACGCTATTCCGAGAACTGGTTCGCTCCCGTCCCGGCCGTTCTCCCCCATCACGGAAGCCACATGTGCGTGGTGATGCCCGACGATGCGCATCGGTCGGTCACCACTACGACTGCGAGCCCACGAGGACGAGCGATACCGCGGATGCTCGTCACAGGCGATCTGGTGCGGCACCACCCCCGTGATCGATTCGAAGTGACTCTCCGACGCAGCAAAACTGTCGATGACAGCGAGGTCGCCCATGTCTCCGATGTGCTGACTCGGCCACACATATCCGTCCTCGGCAAGACAGAAGGTGTTCTTCAGGTCGGCCCCGACCGCCAAGGTAGGCGGTACGTCGAACGGCGCGGTGACGGGCAGCGGAGCATATCCGCGCGAGCGACGAAGCAACTGTCTTCCACTGCCGACTATTCGCATCACCGAGTCGTCACACGGCACCAAGATCGGACGGTTGTGGGTCAATACCCCGTCGGCCAGGTCACCCAATCGTTCGAGATCGTTGTCGGAGTACAGAATCGGCTCACCGCCGATGTTCGCCGATGTCATGACCAACACCGCTGGGCCCGCCTCTTCTCCGGCCAAACCCAGAAGAAGATGCTGAATCGGGTTGTAGGCCAGCATGATTCCGATATCCGGAATGCCGGGGGCAATCAAGGGGGAAAGCGCGTATCCAGACGCTTTGGCAACCAGCACAATCGGGCGCTCGCGCGAGGACATGGCATCAGCCTCGGCATCACCGACCACACCCAACTCTCTGGCTTCTGGCACATCGCGCACCATCACCGCCAACGGCTTGCTTGCTCGATGCTTGCGTTCACGCAACTCGTGAACCGGGCGGTCGTCGCGGGCATCACAAGCCAGGTGAAATCCTCCGATTCCCTTGACAGCAAGAATCTTCCCGTCTCGCAGTAGGGATCGGGCTCGTAGCAGTGCACCCTCACCGGTCACGGCGGGCGCGTCCCCTTCCACGAACGATAGCGTTGGACCGCACTGCGGGCAGGCAATCGGTTGCGCATGAAACCGCCGGTCGGAGGGATCCACGTACTCCGCCGCACAGTTCGCGCACAACGGGAATCGCTTCATCGTCGTAGCGGCCCGGTCGTAGGGCAGCGATTCGATGATCGTGAATCGCGGACCGCAGTTGGTGCAGGTGATGAATGGATGACGATATCGCCGATCGCTCGGATCAGTCAGTTCCCGGAGGCAGTCGTCGCAGATCCCGACATCCGCCGGCGCCAAGGTTCGCCCGACCGACCCCGCATCCGTCTCGACTATGCAAAACCCCTCACGACCAACCGGCCGCGAGTCCTCGCGCTCTACCGACTCCACCCGTGCCAGCGGTGGGGGGCGGTTTCGCACCCGAGCGACAAATGCATCGATTGTCTCTCCGTCGCCTTCGACGTCGATCACGACACCGAGAGCAGAATTTCCCACCGAACCCGACAGTCCCAGTTCGGTGGCGGTCGCATGGACGAACGGCCGGAAGCCCACCCCCTGGACTACGCCACGAACGATGACACGGCAGGCGATCTTCATGTCCCGACCTCGCCGTTACCAGTACCGGAGTCGACTATCTCACCGTCGTGGCCACCACGGCCCATCAGTTCGAGGCCGGCCCGAGCGTGGCGAGCTCCCTGCTCGTCGACCTTCTCGACTGCAAAGCCCATGTGGATCACCACCCAGTCACCTGCCGTGACGGTGCCTTCGTCGAGCATTCCGATGTTGACCTTGCGTGGTGCCCCCTCCACGTCGACGAGAGCGAGTTGACCGCCGTATCCGTCCAGTAGTTCGCGTACCCGTCCCGGAATCCCCAGACACATGACTCACACCTCCGGCCCCAGTGTGGTGGCATCACAGTCCACGTCGATGGACCGGACGAGTGCCAGCACCGCCGAAGCGGCTTGCCCTACCGAATCACGCATCTCCGCACTCAATCCAATTCCGTCGCCGATCGATTTCGCATGTGCCCCCACCACGAACGTCCGCGGGAGTGTTCCGCCGAGGGCCTGCAGGCTGGCAAACACCGAACTCGGATGCATCGAGTGCGCGTCGAAACCTCCTTGCGGGCCTTCACTTTCGGGGTCCACTTCGATGATCGCGAGCTTGCCCGGGACTCCGGTCGCCGGTAAGGCATCGATCAGGACCAGGGCGTCCCACGACTCCAACAAGTCGTACGCCAGATGCACGCCCCGAATCCCGTAGTCGACCAGGCGAGCTCCCGATGGGAGATTCTCATGCTGCAGCGCCCGAACAACTTCGGGGCCGAATCCGTCGTCTTCGAGAAATATGTTTCCGACACCTGCAATCAGCACGCGCACAGCGCTTTACATCTTTCGCATTCGCAGATAGCGCTGGATGTCCGGCATCGACACCACCAGGACGATCGCGGCTGCGATCGCGGTGGCGCCGAGAAGTGCCGTCGACAGCAATCCCATGCTCCTCATGGCGAGTTCTCCTCTCGATAGCTGTGAAGTTCGATAGCTGTGAGTACGTCACGCGCTGTCGCGCGGCATCGGCTCTATCTCGTCCGGCGCGAAGTACAGGTAGCGGCCGTACCAGTTGTGCAGATCGGCGGCCGGATCGTCCAACAGTGTCACCCCAACATGAATGTCGCCGTCCACGTCTTCATGAATGGTGGCGACGTGGGCGATCCGGCCGTCGAAGAACAGGTCCTGAGCATCAGCGCGGCGTGAGGGGTGGAGCCGAACCGTACTTCCACCAGAGACACGGACGCCGTTGATCAGAACTGCGTCGGTGCGTGGTTGAACACTGGTGTCGGCTTCCGGGGTCCACCAGTCCACACCGTCAGGCACCTCGGGTATCAGATCAGAACCGGCATTCGAATCTCGCAGCACGCCGTGCAGGCCGGCTAGATCGTCGTCCGTCAATCGCTCACATCGGTCGATGATGTCGGCAGCTCTGGAGTCGGTAGCTCGCGCCCGCGCCTTTTCCTCGTCGGTCATGGCAAGGATTCTCAGGGTGAGAATTTCGTCGATCTCGGTCGAGTCGAAGAGAGATCCCTCGCTCTGCGGCGCAATCTCGGGAAAGTCGTACAGGATGATCGGTGACACCAGAACGGTGGGCGATGTGCCAGGGTGAGTGGGGTTCTCGGTCCCCGCAAGCACCGGATAACAGCGATTTTGCCGCAACTGCTCCGAGTGATCTGCTTCTTCGAACAACGACAGGAACCTCGAGCCTGTGCAGTTCACAATGACGTGAGTCCCCAGCATCGATTGCGCGGTGGCCGTGCCCTTGTCCCGTGCGTCGACGCTCGTGGCGTTCATGATCTTCACGGAAATCACCGTGCGTCCGTCTCCGGCGGAGGCGCTCACTGCCAAGAGGCCATTCACCGGAAGCCGTGTCCGAACGCTCCGTCCGACCACCCTGCCCCGAGTGTCCGACAGAGTCTCTCCGTCGACAACTCCCGCCGCACAGAAGGTTTCTTCGACGCCGGCCTCGAGTTCGTCCAGACCCCACGGACCCAACACGATCTCGGATTCGGTGGCTTCGTCCCACGAGATGGACTCCCGCTCGTCGACTACCAACCGATCGACCGGGATCCACGCCCCGCCGGCGCCGAGTCGTTCAACCGTCCGCGACTGGTGGTGCAGAAATCTCACAGTCGCAGTCACTTCGACGCCGTTCCGCTCGAATTCGCCGAGCAGACATTGCGCGGACATCGACGGTTCCTCGCCGACTCCGACCTCGGCGGCGCCGGGCGGTCCGAGAACCCCGAACTGCCAACGGGATTGATTCTTCGCCGAGCCGGCCCGGTAGGGATAGAGAAGATATCCCTCGTACAGGACGGCGTCGGCCACGGCCCGAACGTCGTGATCCATCTCCGTTCGAGTCATCGCGGCACCTGGCTCGCCGTCAGCAACTGCCGCACGGCTGAATCGAGGTCCGTGAGGCCGTGCGCTGCCTTGAACCGCACGAGATCGGCAATCGTCTCATGGTCGAGGCGTACCCAACCAGACGCCGGATAATGCGCAGCCATCAGCTGTTTCCACACGTCGACCGGCAATTCGTAGGCAGCAGATCTGTCCCACGGGATCTGCTGCACGGAGAAACCACGCGGTCCGTCGGTGAATACCGTGCCGCTCAGTAGAACCACGATCGGAATCGTTCCGTCTCCGAGTGCGTGCATGTACTTCGACGCCGTCACCGAGAAGTCGTACGTACACGCCATGGGTAAGGCCGCGACCGTTGTTCCGGTGAATCCTTGACCGACCGTGGAACATTCCATCCACAGGACGGTGCGCAGCGTACTCGACCAACGCTCCCGCGGACCGAAGAGATCGCGCAGACCTTCGCCTTCGGCGTCGGAGTACGGTCGGCGGTGTGGTTCGATTCGTACCTGCGCGCGCAGAGCCACCGCACGGACGGTCGTGCCGGTGGATTCCGACATTCTCAATCTCACCGTCAGATTCGGCGTAACCGCGTACGGTTCCACCTCCATGTTGTCGACCGAGAAGTCGAGAACAGTCATGCCGACCTGCTTCGCGCCTCGACGCGCCCGAAGAACTCGTCCACTGCGCGTGCGGCATCCTGGCCACCGTCGAATCCGCGCCACACGGTGCGCAATCGTCCCACCAGTTCGTAACAGGCGTCGATGGGAACAACGAAGCATCTCGGCGATTGTCCTGACGTGGGCACCGACACGATCAACGCCTCGACGTCGGCCCGCATCTGCGAGAGCCCCGGATTCTCCGCGAGCACAGTCTCGAACGAGTCGATAGGCAACTCGGATTCGGTAGCTCCGGCCGGTCCCGGATAGAAGACTATGTACTTGTCGAGGAGTGAGTTGCGGAAGAAGAATGCCAGGCCGACGGGGATTTCCAGAGACTCCCACCGGCCAGGGCCGAGGTCGAAGTCCGGAAACTCGAGGTACCGATCGGGAACCGCTTTGTATCGAAGGTCCGCGTCGACCGGTGCAAAGAGTAGATAGCAGGGTCGGCACACGCACATCAGGCTCCGGACCTGTACGTCCACGACGTGCTGGTGTTCGTCGCCTATGCCCGCCGCACACATCTCACACCTCGGTCCGGTCGGAACGACACGCGACGAGGCGATTCGTGTGAGCACCTCTCCCACAGTGACTTTCATGACCGGGCTGCGTTCACGGCTAGGTCACCGGTATCACAGACTCGTCAGCAAGCGCGACCGAGAGCACTCCGTCGCGAATCAGCACCGGCACAGGCGCCAGGTGCTCGGAGCCGGTGCCCACCCGCGCTCCCGCCCCGTACACACTGAAGTGGGCAGAGCACGTCGGACAGGTGAGGACAGCGGCGTCTCGGGCAGGACGGCCCATCATGCGTTCGAGCACAGCTCCCGCCATCGAGTGCTCACACACCGGGCAACGGTCGCGATACGCGTACAGATCGTCACCGGAGCGGCAGACCAACAGATCGGTGCCCGACACGCGGAAGCCCGCGACCTCTCCCACCTCGACTTCGGCGAATTCGGGGACCTCCACCCAGTGCGTACCTCCCCCGTCGGCGTGAACGTGCGAGAACAGGGACTCGACCGAGATCACACCCGACTTCACCTCGTGCGGATCCGGTGTTTCGACGTCGATTCCGGTGGTCTCGGGCGCCGCCGCCTGCACCGCATCCTGGACGGCGGTTTCGAGGGTGACCGAGGACGAAGGACAACTGTTGCAGCTCCCGAGAAGCCGTAGTCGCACTACGCCGCCCGCCACCTCGATCAGTTCGACGTCGCCTCCGTGCGAACCGAGGTACGGACGCACGCTGTCGAGCGCAGTGCGGACGCGGGTCTCCACGTCGTGCGGGTGAAGTCCGTGCACCAGTAGCAGGCTGGACACCAGATCGTCGCGAACCATCGCATCCATCGTGGCCGGATCTGCCAGAGCGACGGTGCGTTCGAGTGCTGCGCCGTACAACTGCACGACCTCACGCACCAGTTGCTCGGCGCGATCTCTCGCCACCGGGCCTGCGCCGGCATTGGCCTGCAACAACGTCTCGATGCGCTCACCTGCTCCGCGCCAGTAGTCGGCCGATTGCTCCATCGATCACTCCCCGGTCACGGACTGCGTCGGAGAGTGCAACTTCTCCAGGGTCTTGCCACCGCCGAGATACATGTGAACACCACACGGCAGGCAGGGATCGAAACTACGCACGGTCCGCATGATGTCGATGCCCTTGAAGTGGTCTCGATCGTTCTCCTCGAAGATCGGCTGACCCTGCACGGCATCCTCGTAGGGACCGGGGGTTCCGTAGCTGTCGCGCGGGCTCGCATTCCACGGTGTCGGTGGGTACGGGTGATAGTTCGCGATTTTTCCGTCACGAATCACCATGTGGTGTGAGAGAACTCCGCGGACGGCTTCGGTGAATCCGCAACCGATACCCTCGTCCGGGACCTCGAACGACTCCCACGTCTTGGTCCGGCCGGCCCGGATCTCGACAAGCGCCTTCTCGGCGAAATGAAGGGCAGCCGCGGCTGCGTATGCCTGGAAATACGTTCGCGCGCGGTTTCTTTCGAGGGTATTGCTGCCATGTTCGGGAATCTTCCACTCGAGCGAGACAGGACCCTTCAGTGCTGTTTTCGGAAGATTGATCTTCACACTGTGTCCGGTCGACTCCAGGTATCCGATGTCGACCAGGCCGGCCAGAGCGGTGCTCCACAGACGAGCCAATGCTCCCCCGCCCGTATCCAGAGCAAGGTTGTCTTTTCCGTCGAACCATCGCGGTGACATGACCCAGCTGTACTTGTCCTCGAGGTTCCGCTTCTGCGGGTGGGGGTTGGTGTGCTGATTCCACGGGTGCCTGCGATCGACCGGG
>NZ_CAURKP010000108.1:0-18058 GCF_963525155.1 uncultured Rhodococcus sp. | reverse complement strand
ACTTCGCACCCGACGGGTCATAGGTGTACTCGGACCACAGATCGGTGTAGCCGGGCGCTTTCACCGACAAGATGCTTCGCGCTTTCTCGTCACTCGGTGTGTAGGTGGTGTCGATGATCTGCTGGGTATCGATGCCCTTCACCAAAGCACGCCGCACGTTCAGGTCCGCAAGTACCGGCGCGAACGTGGGGTTGAGCAAGAGCGAGTCGTTGATGCCGGCAGCAAGGGACGGGATGACAGTGAGTCCGGCGCCTTCTGCCCGGTCGACGTCTGTGCTCGGAATGTCGATCGCGGCGTCCAGTTGTCCTGACGTCAAACCGCCGATTCGCACCGAGGATTCGGGGACCACCAAAAAGGTGATCGAATCCAGATAGGCCTCTCCCTTGTTCTTGTTGAGTGAGGATCCCCAGTGGTACCCGTCCCGACGAGCGAGTACGACCTTCGCGTTGGTCTCCAGTTCTTTCTGTACGAACGGGCCGGAAGCGATAACGCCCTGGGCGCAGCGTTCTTCGGGCGTCTTCTTCAACGATTCCGGTGCGATGATGGCGAGCGTGTCGGAGCGGGCGGCTTGAAGGAAGCCCGCTGACGGTTCCGAGAAATTGAGTGCGACAGTGGAAGCGTCGAGTACCTCCGCTCCAGTGAAGTTTGCGAGATGTGACTTCGCAGTGGTCGCGAAGCCACTGTCTCCCAGTCTCTTCTGGCTTTCGAAGTTGTCCGCGACAACCTGCGCATCCAGACGCTCGCCGTTGCTGAAGGTCACGCCGTCCCGCAGAGCGAAGACGAATCGTCGACCGTCGTTCTGGACCTCCCAGGACGTCGCCAACCAAGGCACTATCTCCCCGGTCTCGAGGTTCTGGTCGACGAGTTTGTCGTAGAGTGGATGGAATGCCGTAGCAGTTTGACCGTTCAGGGTCTTGTCGATGCACGGTGGAAACGTATTGATCGCAAAGGTCAGATCGCCCCCTGACACGGGCTCGGAGTCGGCGCTCGCAGCTGGCGTTGCAGTGCTGCAGCCGGCTGCAACTGCAAGCGTCGACGCCAGGATGGCGACTCGGATCGGTATGGATGAAAGCCGCGACGTCGTCATGGGCTGAGTTCCGTTCATCGTGGGGAAGTGCGAGTGGTGTCGAAGATGTGGGACCGCAGGGTCGTTCCGGTGTATTCGCGCCGGAACACGCCCCGATCTTGCAGAAGTGGCACGACGGAACTCGCGAAGTCGTCGAGCCCCCTGGGGAAGTGGGTAGCGGTCAGGATGAAACCGTCAGCTGCTCCCGATTCGAAGAGGTGCGTCAACTCGTCCGCCACTTCTTGCGGCGAGCCGACAATCTCGGGAGTGAGATCATTGCGCGCGAACAACTCTGCGGTTTCGGCGATGGTGAGATTTCGGGATTCGATCAGGCGTGCCAATCGACGCGAGGGGCCACTACCGCGGTTGAGAACTTCGGCGATCGGAGTGGACGGATCGAACTGCGACAAGTCTAGTCCTGCGGAGTGGGAGACCCACTCGATTGCCGCATCCGGATGGATCAAGGATCGCAGGTACTCCTGCCGTTCCTTCGCGATGCTCGTCGTCTCGCCGACTATCGGTTGCACAGCGGCGACGAGGCGCACCGAATCAGGGTCGCGTCCGGCCTCTTCCGCGTAGCCGCGAATTGCCTTGCGCTTCGCTCGAAGATCTTCCTCCAACGGGTCGATCGCAAAGACCAGATCTGCCCACCGCCCACCGAATTCGCGCCCTCTCACAGATTCACCTGCCTGGATGAAGACCGGGCGGCCCTGAGGTGATTGTGGCAAGGTGAGTGGACCCTGCACCGACAAGTATTTGCCCTTGTAGTCGGCCGCGTGAATCTTGCTTGTGTCTGCGTAGATTCCGCTGTCGCGATCGGCCGATACGGCGTCGCCGTCCCACGACGACCAGAGTGCGGTGGTTGCTTCGAGAACTTCGTCGCCGCGCTCGTACAGTTCTTCTCTCGGAAGCCGATCGACTTCGGGAAAGTTGTCGTTAGCCGGGCCGGGTGCCGTCATCACGATGTTCCAGGCCGCGCGCCCACCGCTGAGTATGTCGAGGCTGCCCAGAGTTCTCGCCAGGTTGTACGGGCTGTTGAAGCTTGCCGAAAGGGTTACGCCGAGACCGATACGATTTGTTGCGCCGGCCACCACTGCAGCCAACTGCGTCGGATCATGTTGAAAGCCGGTCAGCAGACCGTATTTGGTGTGGCCGTCGACGTAGTGCACACGCTCAGGTATCAGTATCAGGTCGAATTTTGCTCGTTCCGCTGCTTGCGCGTATCGCTCGTAGAGCGCTCTGTCCTCGAAGGCATTCTCCGAGTACGAATGCCGCCACATTCCGGCACTGTGCATACTCGGAAAGACCATGTAGGCGCCGAGGATCATCTGTCGTGTCATCGCTGGTCCGGATTCCTTGGTGTGTGATGGATGTCAGTGGAGACGGGTCGTTCGGGGTCGGCGCTCCACCCCGACCACGACGCGACGTAGACCGCGGAGCTGATGCCGACCGCTGCTAGCGCCAGTGCGTTGTGCGACGCGGCAACTCCGCCGCCGCAATAGGACACGACGGTGGCACCACGCTCTATTCCGAACTGGTGGAAGTATTCTCGTAACTCGCGGTCGGGAAGTAGGAATCCGTTGTCGTCGAGTAGGTCAGTTGCCGGCGCTGAGATAGATCCGGGGATGTGGCCGGCGCGGAAACTGCTCGATCCTCGGGCGTCGAGCAATCTGCCGGCCGATGCCGCGCGCAGGGCGTCTTCTGCGTCGGCGAGTGTCGTGCTAGTGGTGGAAGGTGGTACGGGAATCGAATCGTTTGTCGATATGCGTTTCCGGGCTGTAACCCATCCGGACGATCCGCCGTCCAAGTACCGCACTGAACGTCCTGCCCAGCGAAGCGTGAACCACGCGCGGGCCGCAAGCAGGGGGCTGTCCGAACTGTAGACCACGATGTGAGCATCGGCGGATACTTTCAGATCGTTCAGTGTTCTTCCGAATGCGTCGAGGTCTGGCAGCGGTCGATTCCCGTCAGTCCCGCCGCCACTGCTTTGAAAGTCGTTGATCGACAATGTGATGGACTGCGGTGCAGTAATGATTCCGGCTCCGCCCTCGCTGTTGTCTCGTACCACGTTGACGACGACGAGCGTCCGATCGGAACGAATGAGTTCGCGGAGTTCGGTTGCGGAAACAATGACTGCGCGACGCTCGATTCCCCCTGCTTCTGACATGAAAGATATTGTGTAACAATTGCTTCAGTCAAGAAAGAGATAAGATCGTGGCAATCTTTACTCATGGCGCCACGGCTGCCAGCACTTGTCCGGCATCGATGACATCTCCCACCGTTACTGTCACCGCCGAGACGATTCCGGGTGAGGAAGCACGAAGGGCAGTCTCCATCTTCATTGCTTCTACGACCGCGACGACATCACCTTCCGACACCCGCGTTCCAGTCTGCAGCACTGCCAGCACGGTTCCCGGCATCTTCGATGTGATCTCTCCGTCGCTGAGATCGGAATCCTTTGCTGTATAGACTTTCTCGTCCACCTTCACGGTCCAGCCACCAACGCACACCCATGTGCCGGTGCCGACTCCGAGGCGCCCAGCGGTGGTTGTCAAACCATCGGCGACCAGGCTGAGTGTCACTTCGTCGGTTCCACCCCTGACGACCACCGAAATGTTCCGGCCGTCGGCGGCGACAATCCAGTGGTTGCTTCGTTGTGAGATGACGGTTGTCGGCACGACGCGGCCGTCGGCAATGAGTTCGCGTCCGATCGGGTCGGATCCCACCTTGCGCAATGTCTCTCGATGTAGTCCGTGGGGGCCGGTCCATGACGACCCGGTGACCGGCGATTGTTCCTCGACGGAAGTCCACACCATCGCAACAGCAGCGGCGGTGGCCTGGAGCTCTGCAGAATCCGGGATCAACCGAGTGAGGTGCTCGTCGACGAAGGAAGTGTGAATGTCATCCGCGCGCACAGCCGGTGTCGCCAAGAGAAGTCGGAGGAAACCGATATTCGAGGTTCCACCGAAGTAACTCGAGTCGGCCAAAGCTCGGTCCAATGATTCCAGTGCGGTTGACCGCGTCGGACCGCTTGCTATGACCTTTGCGATCATCGGATCGTAGAACGGCGGAATGCTGCCGGCACCCTCGAAAGCACTGTCGATGCGAACCCTCGACGGCCAGGCTATGTCCACGGAATGTGAAGGTGCGGGCCGAAACCCGTTCGACGGATCCTCGGCGTAGATTCTGGCTTGCACCGCGAAACCCCGCAGCGCGATATGGCGCTGCTGTAACGGCAAACGGGCGCCGAGGGCGATGTCGAGTTGCAGTTCGACGAGATCGACGCCGGTCACTTCCTCGGTGACCGTGTGTTCGACTTGTAGGCGCGTGTTGACTTCGAGAAAGTAGTAGCGGTTTTCGGCGTCAACCAGAAATTCGACGGTTGCCGCATTCACGTAGCCGACGCCTCCGAGTAGTCGCAGAGCGTCGTGCTGCATGGCTCCCAGGACCGATTCGGGGACAGAACTTGCCGGTGCCTGCTCGATGATCTTCTGGTTCCGACGCTGTAGGGAGCATTCACGGGTGAAGAAGTGAACTCCTGTACCGAAGGAATCGAAGAGGACCTGAACTTCGATGTGACGCGGACGCTCCACCAGCGTTTCGATCATCAGGTCGCCGCGGCCGAAGTTCCTTTCGTTCAAACCGATTGCAGAGGTGATGACCTCTCGTGCGTCATCACCCGGATGTAGTCGAACCATCCCCTTGCCGCCGCCCCCGAACACCGGTTTCAGCAGCACCGGCACGTCGAGAGATCGAACGTGACCGAGGACGGTATCGGGATCGGCGCTTGCCTCGCCCCACGCGGTGAGAGTCGGGATGCCGGCGTCAGCGGCGGCCTTCTTCGCTCTTGCCTTGTCTCCGAGTAGAGCGATGGATTCAGCGGCCGGACCGACGAATGTCAGACCTGCAGCGACGACGGCTTCAGCGAAATCGGAGTCTTCGGAGAGGAATCCGTAACCCGGGTGCACGGCATCGCAATCCGCGGCCAGCGCGGCCGCAATGATTTGATCCGAATCGGTGTAGGACTCCGAGGGGATGTCTCCGTCCAGAAGCACGGTGTGATCGGCGAGGCGATGCCACTGTGCGTGTGAATCGACGGGGGAGGAGATCGTCACTACCGACATGCCGAGACGACGGGCCGTGCGCGCGATGCGCGTGACGATTTCACCCCGATTGGCGATGAGAAGTCGAGTCATGTTCTCACATCCTGAAGACGCCGAAGCGCGTTGTTCCGTGATTGCGGGGAAGCATGGACAGCGCGAGTGAAACCCAGGATCGCGTGTCGACCGGGTCGACGATCGCGTCAACCCATAGCCTGGATGCGACGTACACCGACTCGCCCTGCCGGTCGTAACCTTCGCGTATCGGCCGTTTGATTTCCTCGATTTCCTCTTCCGTGAGCGGAGTTCCGCGTGTGCGCGCAGATTCGATCTTCATCAATGCCATCACCGACGCTGCTTGCTCGGAACCGACCACGGTGGTCTTCGCGTTCGGCCACACGGCCATGAAGTCAGGACCTATCGAGCGTCCGCACATCGCGAGGTTTCCCGCCCCGTAGCTTCCGCCGATGACGATGCTGAGCTTGGGAACCCTGGCGCAGGCAACGGCATTGACCAGTTTCGCGCCGTGTTTGGCGATACCTTCCGCCTCGTACTGCTTCCCGACCATGAATCCGTTGACGTTGTGCAGGAACAACAATGGGATGTCTCGTTGTGAGCACAGTTCGACGAAGTTCGCGGCCTTGAGGGAGTCCTCCGAAAAGAGCACACCGTCGTTCATGATGACCCCGACGGTGTACCCCTCGATGTGGCCGGTCCCGCAGACGATGGTTCGGCCGTAATTCGCTCGGTACTCGACTAATTCGCTGGCATCGAGCAGGTGGGCCAGAACGTCGCGCGCGACGATCGGGGTTTTCGAGGAAGCCGGGATCACCGTGTCGAGCTGCTCGGGGGAGTGAAGAGGTGGTCGCGGAGATCGTGACGGCGCCCGTACCTCCCGTCGATCACCGCGGGCGACGATGTCGGCGATCATGCTCAGAGCCTCGATGTCGTCGTTGGCGATGTGATCGACGACGCCGCTGATCACCCCGTGCACGTCGGCGCCGCCGAGCTCTTGCGGTTCGACGTCGACACCGGTTGCAGCCTTGACCAACTGAGGGCCGCCCAGATAGACGGTGCCGGTACCGCGGACGATGACGGTCTCGTCGCACATCGCTGGGATGTATGCACCTCCAGCCGTGCAGGAACCCATGACTGCTGCGATCTGAACGATGCCGTCTGCCGACATTTCGGCGATGTTCTTGAACATCTCGCCGAAATGGTGCTCGTCGGGGAAGATCTCGTCCTGCATCGGAAGGAAAACACCTCCGGAATCGACGAGATAGACACACGGCAGCCTCAGCCGACGAGCGACGGATTGCAATCGCAGTTGCTTCTTGACGGTCAGCGGGTAGTAGGTGCCGCCCTTGACGGTGGCGTCGTTCGCGAAGATGGCGCAGAGTGAGCCGCGGATGAGCCCTACGCCCGTGACCAGACCAGCCGACGGGAGTTGCTCGTCGTACACCTCGAATCCGGCCAGTTGTCCGATCTCGAAGAACGGGGACTGCACGTCGAGAAGAGCATCGATGCGTTCGCGAGCGGGCAATTTGCCGCGAGCCCGGTGCTTGGCGACCGACCGCTCGGGTGCCCCGTGAACGGACAAGTGTTGCGCGTCCGCAACTCGCTCGCGAATTTCCTTGTATGCCAGTAAGTTTTGCTCGCGGGTACCGGGGTCGAGTTGTGCGGTGCGTTCAATGACGGGCATGGGACGTACCTACTGTCGGTTCGGAGGAAGCTGTGCGGAGGGAGAATACGAGCGCAGTCGCTGCTGCAGTGATCAGTGCGACGATTGCCGACCACACGCGTTCATCGGATGCGAGAGGTCCGACTACAGAGGCGATGCCGGCAATTCCCTGCTGTACGAGTCCGCAGTACGCGACGGCGATGGCTCCGCCTTCAGCAAAATGCGTCACTGCTGATGCTGCCGAGTTCGGGAAGAGAAGCGATTGCCCAAAAGTCAGTGCGATGTATCCGAGCAGGAAGACCGCGAGCAACGGCGTGGAACCGAGTGGGGGATACCAGCAGAGCATGAGGACGAGGCCGGCAAGCAGCATGCACAGCGCACCTCGACGCATCAACTTCTCTGAACCGACGGTTGTGGCCCTTCGATTGACGTAAAGCGCGCCGCTGAAGTAGGCGGTTCCGTAGAGGATTCCGAAGGCTCCGAATGCCCACGGTTGCAAGTCGAATCGATCGCTGAACAGGAAGGGGCTCGATTGCTGCACAAGGACTATCGCGCCGAAACCCAGGCCCCCCGCAATGGCTGGTTTGTAGAACTGGGGTGTCAGGACTATGGCATTCCACCGAACAACGCGTTCGTTGTTGTCGCGGACTGTGGTGTTCTCGGTCCTCAGTGCCACCGCAGCGAGTGCTGCTCCGAGTACTCCGAGCACGCCGAAGCCGGTTCGCCACGAGGTGAACGACGCAAGAGCGCCGCCGATCAGTTGGCCACCGCCCAGTGCCACCACAAATGCCATCGACAACAGCGACAAGCGGCTAGCCAACTCCGAACCGGTGAACTTGTCCTTCACCATCATTCGCACGATGATGGCCGCACCTCCTGCTCCGATGCCTTGAACGATCCGGCCGATCAGTAGTACGGCGGCGCTCTGGACCAAAGCCAATGCAATGCAGGCGATCACGAACAATACCAAGCTGGACAACAGTGCCGTCCTGCGTCCGAGTCGATCTGCCAACCGCCCCCACACGACCACCGGAAGTGCGGCACTGATCACGAAGAGTGTCACCGACCACTTCACCACGGAATCTTCGATGCCCAGATCCGTCGCGATCTTCGGCAGTGAAGGGAGGTAGATGGTCGTGGCCATTTGTGCTGTCAACACGACGGCACAAGCCAGCGGTGTCACTGCGACAGTGCGGTCGTCGCTCATTCCGTGACACTTCGTAGGACGTCGGCGAAGCGCTCGATCGTTGCATGTGGAAGGTCCGCCCGAAGCATCAGTCTCAGCCCGGCTTTGCCCCGGCCGATGACAGGGAAGAAGACCGCCGATGTGTAGAAACCGCTAGCCAGCAGTTTCTGTGCTGCGGTGATGGTTTGTTCTTCCTCGTGGAGCGTGACGAAGCGGATCGGGAGTCCATCGCCCGATGCCGGCGTGTCGACGAGCGAATCGAACAGTTCGACAACCGTGCGGAGTTGCCGCTGCCGCTTGTCGACCTCTCCGCTGCGGTGGAGCTCCACGGACGCCGCAATAGCACCCAGCCCGGCTACGTTCACACGCTGCGACCACGTCAACGGGCCGCCGTAGCGAAGTGCGAGATCACGATTTCGACTGCCCCCGTTCCGGCCGAGTGCGATCGCACCGCCGGAAGCACCGAATCCCTTGTTCAGTGATGTCAGCAAGAATGTTCGATCATTGAGGCTGCCGATGAGATCCAGGACCGCGCCACGCCCGTTGTGTCCGATGACCGAGGTGCTGTGCGCCTCGTCGAGAACGAGAATCAGTCCGTATTTGGCCTGTAATGCAAACAGTTCGTTCAGGGGCGCCTTCCCGCCTGTGCTGTAGACGGTGTCCGCCACGTATGCCACCTGAGAATTTGTTCGGCAAAGACTTTCGAGTTCATCGACGTCGTCGTGCCGAATGGTCACGATCGTCGTTTCGTCGGCGACGCTCGCCTTCATGGCATTGAGGCAGAAGTGTGCGTTCTTGTCGAACACCATGAGGGGACGTTCACCGCCGGTGAGCAACCCGGACGCGACGAGGGGGAGCAAGCTCCACGCAGCGTTTGCGGCGGATCCGAGGGTGAGCACATGTGCGTCAAGCAGTTCGCTCAACGCGGCCTCTGTGTCGTCGAGAAGGCTGGAGTGGACTCTCATCCGCGAGATGGAACTGTTCAACGTTCGTTCGCGCTCGAGAGCGGCGATCGCACCCGAACGAATTCGGTCGTCGGTGTCGAGCCCCAGATACGAGTACGTGGAGAAGTTCTCGAATTCGTATCCTTGGATTGTCCGGTGTTCGAAACCTGCGACGCGATCGGCGGTGATATCGGCCAGACCCTCACTGACTGCGCGATCCCAGAATGGGTTGCTCAAATCAGCAGCACGCCTGAGGTTGGAGTACAGATTCCTATCTTTCAAGCTCTCGGCAACCGTCATTTCGCGGCTGGTCCCTTCACTGGATTCGATAGCGGAATTACTGCGTTGATGCACTGAGATGCATCATCGTCAGTTGACATCGCTCATTGAGAACGAAAGACAATTCGATGTCAAGCATTACGGAATCGAGACGCCGAGAAAAAGGAAGAAACCCTATGGTTTGGAACTAGTTGAATCTGTAACTTAAGGCGTTGTTGCAGTTCAGAGACGGTGATGATTTATCACGATTTCCCGTGATAAATCGGATAATGCCGTGAGTCACAGACTTGTGTGAACTTCCGCGTGATGTTCGAAGAATATTATGATCCGCATGCGTCAAAGGGTTGGCACGGAAGCGATAAGGCTTCTGTCTCATATTTTTCGAGGATCTCGTGGAGGTTCGGCAATCAGGCGATCCTGTATCTGGAATCGATTTTCTTCTTAATGAATTTCAAAACGTGTTAGGTCCGCTTATCGAATTCTTTACTCGGAGTATGGATGATCCGGCAATGATTCATCCTCGTCGCGACCACTTGCCGCGCAGAAGCATCAGTGCGGTAAGGGTGAGGCCCCATCCGATCGTGGACAGTGCGACGCCCACGCCTGCCTGTCCGGTGACATCAGTACTGGCGTCGATACTGAATGCTGTGGTGAATCCCGCAGCCGTGCCGGCAGCTGCAGTCAGGCCGCCTGCCTTCATCCATCGCGACCGATGCGCGGAAACGAAACACGCGAGGATCACCGTTAATCCGCAGGCAAACACCTGCCAGGGAGGAAACTGCGTCGGGGCAGGCAGGCCGGGGCCGCGGAATCCGCCTTTGTAGTCGGCTGACCAGCTGAGCCAGCCCACACAAGACAGAAGGCCCAGCGCAAAGGCCAACAGGCCGGTACGCCACAGTCCGAGTGGGCCCGATCCCGTGCGCCCGGCGTCGAGGGCGGTCGTGGAGTGCTCCACGACAGTTCGTTCCGAACGCCAGATTGTCCAGATGATGCTTGCGCCGATAGTTGTGGGTACGCCGACGAAGATGAATGCAATCCAGAGAAACTGCGGCCAGGAAAACTCGAGATCGACAGTCATGATCGGAGTATGCGCGAACTTCGAATCCTGTGCGCCCATCTACCGATCTGGCGAGTTGCGGGTCAGCCTTCCTCGACCTTCTCCACATGTGTACTTGCCGGGTCCAGGTCGATATTCCGTGCGTTGATCAGTCGAAGCCTGGGCACCGGATCGCCCGTGGTGTCGTCGATCAAGATCGAGTGTGGCTCACCGTCATCGAAGGCGTGGCGCTCTCCCCATTGCCGCAGGCTCGTGATCACGATGAACAGATCCATACCGCGTCCGGTCAGGATGTACTCGTTGCGGGTCCCTTGTTCGTTCGGTCGGACTTCGAAAATTCCTTGCTCGACAAGGGTTTTCAGCCTGTCCGTCAAGATATTCTTTGCGATGCGCAGGTTTCGCTGAAACTGACTGAACCTCGACGACCCGTCGAAGGCGTCTCGCACGATCAACAGCGACCATCTGTCGCCGATGATGTCGGCCGCTCGGGCCGTCGGGCAGTGCGGGTCCGTCCATTGCGTGCGATCAGGCATCGGGTTCCTCATTGGTTGCGTTTTGAAACTGTATTGACATAGTCTTCAAATGGTATCAAAACGCAACCAAATTGAGGTGGAAGTGACTGCACGTCAATCTGTCGAGAACGCACGGGACAAGTTCAAAATGCCTCGTGGACTTCGCCTGTTGCTCGCGGTGCTCTGCGGTGTCTCGGTAGCCAATATCTACTACGCACAGCCGCTCCTCGGGCAAATCGGCTCGGATCTTTCCATTCCTCCGGCCGGCCTCGGTTTCGTAGTCGCACTCGCCCAACTCGGTTATGTGGTGGGGTTGATCGTGTTGGTGCCATTGAGCGATCTCGTGAATCGAAAGAAATTGATCGCAATCCAGATCGTCGCTGCTGCAACGGGAACGATGCTTGTTGCTCTGGCCACCACGAATCTGCAGCTGTTGATCGGGATGGCGGTCGCAGGCATGTTCTCGGTAGTTGTTCAAGTCATAGTTGCCTATGCTGCGGCAATCAGTGACCCGGACGAGCGGGGCGCAAACATCGGTGTCATCACCAGCGGCGTTGTCGTCGGCATCATCCTCGCTCGGACTGTCGCCGGCGCAGTTGCGGATCTGGCAGGCTGGCGGGCGGTCTACGCGGGATCCACTTTCATTTCGGTACTGGTCGCGGCCGTCGCGCTGACGATGCTGCCGAAAGATCTTCGTTCGCAACCCGATAGGCGTTCGTACGTGCGTGCAATGGGGTCTGTCGTGACGTTGACGCTTACGAACCGACTGTTTCGCACCCGGGCCCTGATCGCCTTGTTCCTTTTCGCGTCCTTTGGTGCTTTGTGGAGCGGAATGGCCCTGCCGTTGAGTGAGGAACCATGGCGGTTGTCGACCACACAGATCGGGCTCTTCGGAATCGCAGGATTGGTCGGAGCATTGGGCGCGGTCGGTGCCGGTCGGTGGGCCGATCAAGGCAAAGCGCAACGCGTCACCGGGGCGTCGTTGGTCGTTCTCTTGCTGTCGTGGGTATTCAACGCGCAGGCGACGCACTCGCTGGTGTTGCTCGTAGTCGGTGTTGTTGCGTTGGACTTTGCCGTGCAGGCTGTTCACGTCACGAGCCAGAATCTGATCGTCGCGAACACACCGGAATCGTCCGGGCAGATCATCGGTAGTTACATGGTGTTCTATTCGTTGGGCAGCGCGGTTGGGGCGGTTTCCACCACTATGGTTTTCGACGCGGCAGGGTGGGGCGCTGCAAGTATTCTCGGCGGCGCCTACGCGTTTGCAGCCTTGATCGCATGGACGATCGATCGATTGCGGACCCGCAACACTCTAGGGAGTTGGGAGCCACGTCCTGGCCGCGACGACCAAGGCGTTCACACCGATGGTCAGGGTCGGCTCGATCACGGGAGCGTAGTGCGGAGAGTGGTTCGACGGCACGGTTCGCAAAGCCGGATCGGTCATGTCACCTGTCGTGAACAGTGAAGGGTCGGTACCGCCCAACAACCAGTACGACAGTGGCGCACCGGCACTGGTCGCGAGAATGCCGACGTCTTCACTACCTGCTCCTGCGCCGGGATCGAGAATCTTGTTCGTCCCCAACCATTCGGCAAACGCATCAAGTGTCTTGTCCAGCGCCGCCGGGTCATTGACGACGATCGGAAAGTGCTCCGTCTCGGTGATGGTCGGTGGGGTGGGAGCGCCGGCGGTGGCCGCTTCGCCCTGGACGATGCGGTCGACGCTGTCCAGGATGCGCTGACGCACAACTGCGTCGTAGCTGCGGATGTTGAGTTGCAGTTCTGCTTCGCCGGGAATGACGTTGGCGGCATCTCCAGCATGGATGGAGCCGACGGTGAGGACAGCTGTTGCAGTGCTCGGGACCTCGCGTGAGATGACAGTTTGCAAACGCAACACGGTTTCGGCCGCCATGACCACGGGATCGACCGAGTTCTCCGGCATAGATCCGTGGGCGCCCTTTCCGACCAGTCTCACACGAAGTGAGTCCGATCCCGCATACGAGGGGCCGGCGTGCCCGGCGATCGTGCCTGCCGGTAGCGGCGATACGTGTTGGCCGAGAACGATGTCGGGCTTCGGGAATCGCTCGAACAGTCCGTCGTCGACCATGGCTTGCGCACCCGCGCCAAGTTCCTCCGCCGGTTGGAAGACGAGGACAAGAGTGCCGGACCAGGTCGTCGTGTCCTGCGAGAGGATCCGGGCTGCACCGAGTAAGCAGGTCGTATGCAGGTCATGGCCGCACGCGTGGCTGACCGAGACGGTCTTCCCCTGGTCGTCGGTCGTTGTCACGGTGCTGGCGTAGTCCAATCCGGTTTCTTCCCGAACCGGGAGGGCGTCCATGTCCGCACGCAGCAGCGCTGTGGGGCCCGCTCCGTTCTTCAGGACTCCGACGACTCCGGTTGTCCCGACACCGGTGGTGGTGTCGAATCCAAGTGCTGTTAAATGTCTTTCCACCAGACTGGATGTTCGTTGCTCGTGAAACCCCAGTTCCGGATGGCTGTGGAGGTCCTTGTACAGGTCGATCAAATCCAGATCCACGGAGATCGTTTCGTGCACTGACGAGGTCATGAGTGTCCTCTCGGTAGCGTCTTTTCAGGCTAACCGGGATGACGGGTCGGTAAACAGGACCTTAGGTCCCACGGTGCCGGTGATGCGGAGTTCTGGTGCTACGGCACGTAGAACGATGTGACACCTGGGGTGATGATGGATCCGGCCACAGACAGCACGGCAACAGCGACTTGACCGGTCCCGGTCTGCACGATCGCCTCTGCTGGGACTCCGTTGAGACCGTCCGAGAGCCGAGCGGAGCCGGAGGCCCCGGTCGAAAGGTTCAGCCAGCGCACTTCGGACGAGAGCAGGCATCCCCACCGGCCTTCATTGCCTCCGGTGATCGTCACCGTGCCAGGTAGTTCGCCGACGACAGCTACGCAGCGGACTGCCGGCGCGTCGAAGCTGCCGTTCGGGTTGCCGTACGGCGCAGGGTTGACCTGGAATGGAATGGTCACCGCGGCGGATGCGAGCGCCACCGACGTCAGAGTAGAAGCGATCACGACGGATGTGCAGACGCTCAGTCGGCGAACGAGATTCATCACGGAGGCCTCCAGCCATGTCCAGGTGATTTACTTGTCTTCCCCGACGTAACGTCTTGGTCGCAGCTTCCCTTCTTGCATCGCCGCATTGAAGACGACAGCCTCACCATATCCGGTTGCACTGGAGAATTCAGGTACTCGTCGCTATTCGCTACATGTGGCGGCCTCAGATGCCGTCCGTCGAACCGCCTCTGCCGTCGTCGAAGCACGTACTACGGCAACCGGTGTTCCGGCTGCGGGATCGAAACTCCAGTCCTGCCGATAGGACTGAAGTAGATCTGGATCTGTGATCATCGCACCTGGCGACAATCGCTGGGCGAGCGTGTTCAAAGCGTCGACATTGACCATGATCTGGTTTCAGCGTTCCGCTCCGAGATGTGAAACTCATTGTTTCCAAGGCATGTCCGTGGACCTGAGAGTTGAAAGTCAGTATCTCGAGTGCGGTTGAGATCCACCGAATATGGCGTACGTCATATGTTGCTGAGGTCGGTCAGTACCTGATCGAAGGCGCCGGTACGTCCAGGTGTGACTACCTTCTGAAACAGTGTCAGGACACATTCGTCAAGGGCGTCCGTTGCCGTGAGGGTTCTTCTGGCGACGGTACTTCTACCCGACCATCGGCCACGTTCCATGTGTGCCAATGCGATTCCGTCACGCCGGGCTGTTGCCTTTCGGCCCGATGAATGAACGAAGAGGTATGTTCTGCCCGCGATATCGACTTCGCACAGCTTGTTCTTGCGGCGCATGGCCTTGGGCTTCTGGTCGATCAGGGTCCCGATCGTTCCGTCGGACAATCGAAGTGATGCAGGTCGGCCTTTGCGGAATGTGAGCCTGGATCGATCCTGCTCGGCTGTTGACGATTTCCTCTTCCGCCCGCCGGCAACGCTCTCCGATCCGTCGTCGGATGCGGGAATCAGTTCGCCTTGAACGTTCCCCGACGGATCGAATATCGATACGGCCGAACCACCTTCGGCAAGGTTGACGAACCAGCCGGTCTCTGTAGGGGTGTTCCATTTCATGTAGATGATTATTCTTCATCAGTGCCGAGGAACATCAGCCGATAGTCCGAGACGAGGATCGCGGTCAGGATTCGACAGTCACCTCGACGACGCCATCGTCGCCGTTGAAGCGAACCGCCGGCCAGTACCCGTCCATGAAATGCAAACCGCACGAGTCTGTCAGACGTTGACAATCGCTTCGACGGCCTGACGGTGAAGAGCCTGGTGCTGCTCGAAGACGTGGCGTAGGCGGGGAAGCATGCCGCGTACAGCGTCGGGGTCGAGGGAGTGTGCGATGAAGCTGACAGTGCGCCCGTCGACGTTGCAGGTCAGGCTGTAGTAGTCGTCGTCCAATCGCTCACCGTCGGACGAGACGTAATACCCGCGGACAAAGGTGCCGAGCGTTTCGTCGACGATGCCGAAGCTGGGATTTGTCCTCACGTGAGCAGCGTAGACATCGAAGAAGGCAAGCCGCGATTCTGCTGGGGCGGGCACAACGCCCGACCCGTGGCAGGAGCCGTTCTTCGCCAATCCACTCGCAATGTCCCGCTGACTGGGCATCCGGAACCTTCTGCGCCGCGACTGCCTTAGCGTTCTACGTCGATAACCACGTGAAGGGATTTGTTCAATGGCGAAGAATCAGGCACCCCCCGCGACACAAGCCAAGGACATCGTTGTCGATCTACTGGTGATCGGGTCCGGTACCGGCATGGCTGCCGCCCTCACCGCGAACGAGCTCGGCTTGTCCACGCTGATCGTGGAGAAGACGCAGTACGTTGGCGGTTCGACGGCGCGGTCCGGTGGAGCGTTCTGGATGCCTGCCAACCCGATCTTGGCGAAAGCCGGTGCGGGCGACACCGTTGAGCGCGCGAAGACATACGTGCGGTCGGTGGTCGGTGATACTGCCCCTGCCCAACGTGGGGAGGCATTCGTCGACAACGGTGCGGCCACCGTCGACATGCTTTACCGCACGACGCCCATGAAGTTCTTCTGGGCCAAGGAATACTCCGATTACCACCCCGAACTGCCGGGAGGTAGCGCCGCCGGACGTACCTGCGAGTGCCTGCCGTTCGACGCGTCGGTACTCGGCGCGGAACGCGGTCGCCTGCGGCCCGGTTTGATGGAAGCCGGACTGCCGATGCCGGTGACAGGTGCGGACTACAAGTGGATGAACCTGATGGTGAAGAAGCCGAGCAAGGCTTTCCCTCGCATCATCCGCCGCCTGGCGCAGGGCGTTTACGGCAAGTACGTACTCAAGCGTGAATACATCGCAGGCGGTCAGGCGCTCGCCGCCGGCCTGTTCGCAGGTGTGGTCCAGGCCGGTATCCCGGTGTGGACGGAAACGTCGTTGGTTCGGCTCATCACCGAAGATGGCCGCGTAACGGGTGCAGTTGTGGTGCAAGACGGACGTGAAGTGACGGTGACCGCTCGGCGTGGTGTCGTTCTGGCAGCCGGCGGGTTCGACCACAACATGGAGTGGCGCCACAAGTACCAGTCGGAGAGCCTCGGTGAGCACGAGAGCCTGGGCGCAGAGGGCAACACCGGCGAAGCGATCGAGGCAGCACAAGAGCTCGGCGCAGGTATCGGATCGATGGATCAGTCGTGGTGGTTCCCCGCGGTGGCAAGCATCAAGGGCCGCCCGCCGATGGTGATGCTCGCAGAGCGTGCGCTGCCAGGCTCGTTCATCGTCGACCAGACCGGTCGTCGATTCGTGAACGAGGCGACGGACTACATGTCGTTCGGCCAGCGCGTGCTCGAACGGGAAAAGGCCGGAGATCCGGCCGAGTCGATGTGGTTTGTTTTCGACCAGGAGTACCGCAACAGCTACGTGTTCGCAGGCGGTATCTTCCCTCGTCAGCCGCTTCCGCAGGCATTCTTCGACTCCGGCATCGCGCACAAGGCGAGCAGTCCGGTCGAGCTTGCCCGCAAGGTCGGTCTTCCCGAGGAGGCTTTTGCCGAGTCCTTCGAGAAGTTCAACGAGGCCGCTGCTGCCGGTAGCGATGCGGAATTTGGTCGCGGCGGAAGTGCATACGATCGGTACTACGGCGACCCGACGGTGTCCCCGAACCCGAACCTGAGGAAGCTCGACACGAGTGCCCTCTACGCGGTGAAGATGACGCTCAGCGACCTCGGCACCTGCGGCGGTGTGCAGGCGGACGAGCATGCACGCGTGCTTCGTGAGGACGGCAGCGTGATCGACGGCCTGTATGCGATCGGCAATACTGCGGCCAACGCATTCGGTCACACCTACCCGGGCGCCGGTGCAACGATCGGCCAGGGGCTGGTTTACGGATACATTGCCGCTCACCACGCAGCCGAGAAAGTAGCTTCGACTCAGCAGTAGATCCACTAGGCAACAACTCGCCGAACGGGAGATCAGCACGCGTTTCCGATGCCGGGAACGTGCACTGGTCTCCCGTTCGGCTTGTAGGAGCAATGCCGCCTGTATGTCCCATCTCGGTAACGCTGACGCGCCAGGTGACCAAGACGCGGTATCGTCTCCAGAAGTGACATGGGGCACTGGCGATTGTTCGACCAGATGCCATCCACCGAAGGCGCGCCTGATATCGACCGGTCGGGTCGAATGCGCAAAAACAGGTATGTACCCAGGTAATTCAACCGTGGTGTGGAGCGTCGTGAAGCGACAGCGTATGAGGTGATTCCTCATCCGCAACGCAAGGATCTCCATGTTCCACCCCCTTTCCGACCATCCGGGTAGACACCCACCCTGTCGATCTTCGAATGAGAAGCCTTCGGTTTGTTCCGGCATTCGTAGTCCTCGATCAACGATCGATTCAGGCACTGCCTCGATGTAGAACCCGTATCTCCTGTGCTGTCACCAGGAGATACAGACCTGCGGGTCTATGCGCGCGCTCGCGTTCGAGAGCGGTCACCGTACCTCTCTCCATGGCGCGATCCGAACATTTCACTCCAACGGAGTCTTGGTGCGATACACCAAGTAGCTCAGCACGTATTGAGTGCTGTCTGCGGGTAGAGCCTGCACCTGCTCCGAGCACATCAGTCAAGGAAAACATGAGTAAGCACAGAAAACACAAGCCTTCCAGCACAAAACGATTCATCGCCGTAACTGCGGGAGGGACTGTCTGAATAACGGTGGATCCGGTCCTTGATTCAACACGCCGAGCTGAGC